>JANPPB010000308.1:0-3357 GCA_031428295.1 Segetibacter sp.
ACTTAAACTGTAGCACAGCTCAAACACCGAAAGATCGAAGCTGATGGAGGTACCGGCATAGACGATATCAAAGGGTGAGGCACTAAACTCTTTATGGCACCAGCCTATAAAGGCTCTTACACTCCTGTGTTCTATCATTACTCCCTTGGGCTTACCCGTGGAGCCGGAGGTATACATCACATAAGCAAGGTTATCACTCTCTATGGGTACATTTAAATTGTTGCTGCTATACTCTTTGAAGGTTTCTTCTTTATCTATCTGTATAATTTCTACTGTTGTTGTTCCCTGTAAAAGTGCTGCTGATGTTGCATCAGCTAATACCAGGGCTACTGCACTGTCTTCCAGTTGGTATCTAACTCTTTCTATCGGGTACGATACATCAATAGGTACATAAGCACCGCCGGTTTTTAGTATGGCCAGCAAGGCTGTTACCATCTCTATGCTCCTATGCATGTATACGCCTACCAGTACATCTTTCTTAACTCCTTTGCTTTGCAGGTAGTTACTTAGCCTGTTTACCTTTTGATTGAAGGTTTTATAGGTGATGCTGTTTGTGCCATGCAACAGGCAGGCTTTGTTGGGATGTTGCTGTGCATTGCTTTGCAGCATCTCTATGACATCGGCGCGGCTGTAGTCGGCTGAGGCACCGGCGAAATCATTGAGCAACTGCTGCTCCTCTGGTGGCGTTAGAAGGGTGAGGTCGGAAATAACCTGTCCGGGCTTTTCGCTGATAGCTGAAAGCAGAGCCTGGTAATGTCCAATCATCCTGAGGATGGTATCTTCTTTATACAAACCCGTTGTATATTCAACAAAACCCTCAATGGAATTATCAGTTTCTCGCAGGAAAAATGTAAGATCAAACTTTGATGTTTGATGAGGATAGTTTTTAGGCGTAATCTTTATATCACCAATAAATGAAGGCTCATAAGTTGCCTCGTTTTGAAATACAAACATTACCTGAAACAAGGGACTTCTGCTTACATCTCTTACATCCAATACAGCATCCACCACTTTTTCAAACGGAACATCCTGGTGCTGGAATGCCAGCAGTGATTGTTCTTTTACGCTCTTCAAAAAACGGGTGAAAGATTGGCTGTCATCAACCTTTGCACGTAATACCACTGTGTTGGTAAAAAAGCCGATTAACTGTTCAATTTCGTGTTGCGAACGATTGCCTACAGGGGTGCCAATACTTATATCGTGCTGCGAACTGTATTTGGATAAGAGCACATAAAACGCTGCTAAAGTTGTCATGAATAAGGTGACATCCTCTTTAGTACTTAGCTCTTTTAAACCTTTTAATAATTGTTTATTAAAACTAAACGGCACTACCCTTCCTTCAAAAGATTGAAGCAATGGCCGGGTATAATCAGTTGGGAGTTCTAATGGAACAAGTCCTGCAAGATTTTGCTTCCAAAAATTCAATTTTTCATTTAAAACATCACCAGTCAAATAAGAGCGTTGCCAAATGGCATAGTCGGCATACTGAACATGCAAAGGCTGCAAACCGGGTGGCCTGTTTGATATAAAATTCTCGTATAATGCTATAAACTCTTTTATAAAAATGGTATTAGAAATACCATCAAAAGCAATGTGATGGAATGTAATCACCAACAGGTTTTCTTCGTCCTGCAACTCAAGCAAATGAACCCTGGCCATATAATCCGCATCCAACTTAAAAGGCTCGTTAACCAGCTTACTTACCAATTGCTGCAGGTAAGTTTCATTATTGTTCTCCGGAGCAATTTGATTTGTTTGTATTTGGAATTCGTCCGCCGTATGTACAAATTGAAAAGGTAAGCCATCATCCGTTTTTATAATTGTTCTTAAAACCTCATGCCGCTTTATAACACTTTTAAATGCATATTGCAAAGCCTTTACATTAAGCGTACCCTGTAGTTGAAGGATGCTACTGATGTGGTATTGCGTGCTACCTTCTAATTGGTTAATGAACCACAAACGCTCCTGGGCAAACGATAATGGAATTTGCTGCGGACGTACGGATGCAATGATTGCAGGCGTAGTAGCACTTTCATTTTTATTTTCGATGAATGAGCTTAATGAAGCTATGGTTGAATGATCGAAAATGGAGTTGATCTCTATATCGATGGAAAGCTTTTTACGAATAGCTGCAACCACCCTAACACCCAACAATGAATCGCCACCCATGGCAAAAAAGTTGTCGTTAATTCCTATAGCATCTATCTCTAATAAATCTTTCCAAATCTCTGTGATCACCTCTTGTAACTCAGTAAGCAGGCCTTGTGTTTCCGTTTCGGTTACAGGAACTGTCTCCATCGGTTCCGGCAAAGCCTTCTTATCAATCTTACCACTAATGGTTAATGGCATATTATCGACTGCTACCCATAAGGCCGGTTGCATGTATTCCGGCAATACTTCTTTGCAATGCTCTTTAATATTTGTAGTATCAAAGCCTTCTTTACACACGATATAAGCGATTAATCGCTTGTTGTTTTCTTTATCACTCTTCACCATTACAGTGGCCTGGTTTACCATTCCGCTTTGCAGAATGGTATTTTCAATCTCACCCAACTCAACCCTATAACCTCTGATCTTAACCTGGTCATCCTGCCTGCCTATGTACTCGATATTTCCGTCAGCCAGCCAGCGGCCATAGTCGCCGGTTTTATAAATACGTGTTAATGCTCCATCAACAAATGAGTGCTCTATAAACTTCTCAGCATTCAGATCGTCACTGTTCAAATATCCTTGCGCCAATCCCTTTCCCGCAATACATATTTCTCCTGCTGCACCTATGGGCACCAGGTTGTTTGCCTTATCAACTATGTAAATACTGGTATTGTCAATGGGCTTGCCAATAAGAATTCCGTTCTGAATTTTATGATGATCTCTAACGGTTTTAAAGCTGAATACAATACAGCCAACAGTTGCTTCTGTTGGGCCATATTCATTAATCACTTCCACCTCAATATCCTCATTGTAAAAATGATTAAACTGGCCGGGGTATAATGCTTCGCCACCTATCACCAGTTTGCTGGTGATCCAGGCTTCCTCTGATTCTACTTCTATGCTCTTTAACAGCTCAAGGTGTGCCGGTGTAATCTTTAAAAAATCGTAAGGAGCATTCGATAAAAAGTTTTCATCTTCAAAAACATTTACCCCTTCAGTAGCACTTATAACAACAGATTTACCAGACAGCAATGGCATAAATAAAGCTGTAATAGAAGCATCGAAAGTAAATGAAAGATGTATGTACGATCCAGTGTTACTACCTAAATAATCTATGTAATTCGTTTTGCCATTTACCAGGTAATTGACCAATGAATGGTGCGCTATTTTTACGCCTTTTGGCGTACCTGTGGAGCCTGAAGTATA
>JANPPB010000309.1:0-3881 GCA_031428295.1 Segetibacter sp.
AGGAAATTTTTGCCCTTACTATGCTAGTTATAGTCTGCAGGTAAAAGATACTACCCGTTTTAACCAATGGCGTCAGGAGTTTGATTCGCTTGTTGCAGCCAATGCATTACCACAGTTTAATTCACTGCGTTTTGGAAACGACCATACCGAGGGACTTCGTTTAGGCAGGCCCACCCCCTTTGCCCACGTAGCCGACAACGATTTAGCCGTTGGGATGTTTATAGAGTACTTATCCAAAAGCCCTGTTTGGAAAGAAAGCGTTGTTTTTATAGTAGAAGATGATGCACAAAACGGGCCCGATCATGTGGATGCACACCGCACTACGGCGTATGTTGCCGGTCCCTATGTTAAGCGAGGTTTTGTTGACCATACCATGTATTCTACCTCGTCTATGTTGCGTACCATGGAGCTAATTTTGGGCCTACCACCCATGAGCCAATACGATGCTGCGGCTGAGCCAATGTGGCGTTCGTTTACTGGCAATGCCAATTTAAAATCCTTCAAATCAGTTCCTGCAAACATCAACCTGGATGAAAGAAATACAGCTACTACTGCCAGTGCAAAATTGAGTGAGACTTTCGATTTTTCTAAGGAAGACCGCATACCTGATTTAATTTTTAGCGAGGTAATTTGGAAAGCAGTGAAAGGAGAACATTCCGTTATGCCTGCACCCCGCAGAAGTGCTTTTGTAAGAATAGTTGATAAGGATGAGGATTAGTGAAGAAGGCTGAAGGCTAAACGCTAAACGCCAAACGCTGAATGCTGAATGCTGAATGCTAAACCTGTTGTGCGTCACCTTATACCGCATCGTGAATAAGATGAACTTGCCTACATTTACAAGGACAAAATTTCATCTAAGTAAAGAACTATATGGATGATAGAAGCTTTGAGTTAATTAAGGATGTAGGAGTTTTTTTGGCTGGAGGAGTAGCAACAGTCGTTTACCAGAAGCTTAAAGACCGCCCCGCCGTTCTTAAAAAGGATGTTTTTATTCAGCGTCTTGCATTTAGTACAGCTACAAAGGATTTCGGCAGCATTCAAATTCTATTCAACGGAAATCCTACAAATAGCCTTTATCTAATCACAGCGGTCATTTCTAATGACAGCAATAAAGATTTTAAAGAATTAAACATTCAGTTTGGTGTTCCTGTGGGATACACAATTCAATATCATTGGGCACTGAACGAGGTCGACGGTATCTATAAAACTCTTTCGTACACAAAAAAATATTTCGAAGAAGTACAGGAAGTTCAACGTAAACGAAAAGAACTTGGCAAAGCCGACGACCCCGATTTCATTCATCCGGATATAAAAGAGCAGGTTATAAAAATTACCCGACACAGACTTTTTGAAATAGACATGTTTAAAAGAAAAACCAAAGCAACTTTTGAATTTTTGGTTGAAGATGTTTACGGCAATGCAGCAGAACCCTCTTTATTTGTTACAGTTCCAGAATCTGCAACAGAAATTATTGAAGCAACAGAACAATCAAAGTTGGAGAAAAGAAAGAGAAGGTTCATTGAATGGGTAGGACTTATAATTTTCCTTCTGTGCAGCTATCCCATTTATAAATACTCTACAACCATAGGGTTTGCAATTGGGCTAATGATTATCAATCTGTTTTGCTGCTCTATTGTGGCAGTTGGTTTGTATAGCGTAATTATCTGGGTGAAGAAATATTTTAGCGTATAACCAAATAATTAGGGTAAGCATTCCATATCCTATGACTGTAACTTTTTGAGACAGCATCTCTTAAGCAACAAGGCGAACGCACAACAGTGTGTTTATAAAATTGTTGTTGGACATTAAGCATTCGCCTTTAAATCGCTATTTTGCTTTTGTGGTTAATTGAACCTGACGTTTTTCAAATGCCACAACTTCATAAACACTTTAACGAAAGCTGAAGGCTAAGTGCTGGAGGCCAAATGCTGAACGCTGAAGGCTAATAGCTAAAGGCTAAAGGCTCCTTTTTCGTGGCATACTTTCTATTTTTAAAAAATACTTCCCTCCACAAAACCAGCCACATGAAACGTATTTGCCTGCTTACTTTTTTTTCCATCTCTGTTCTGAATATCATCCATGCACAGCAATCATTAAAGCTATGGTATAACAAGCCAGCCACTCAATGGGTAGAGGCTTTGCCCTTGGGCAACGGTCGCATTGGTGCAATGATATTTGGTGGTGTTGAAGAAGAATTGATACAATTAAATGAAAGCACTTTATACAGCGGCGGTCCGGTTAAGCAATCAATTAATCCCGAAGCAAAACAATATTTGCCTGCCATAAGAAAAGCATTATTGCAGGATGGTGATTACACAAAGGCTAGTGAGCTTACAAAGAAAATGCAGGGTTATTTTACGGAGTCGTATTTGCCAATGGGTGATGTCATCATTCGCCAGCAAATGAATGGTAAAAAACCGCAAGGTTATTACCGCGATCTTGATATCAGCAAGGCGGTTTCTTCAACCCATTTTACCATAGATAATGTAACCTACAAAAGAGAAGCGTTTACCTCAGCGCCGGGCAACGTAATGGTTATACGAATTACTGCCAATGCTAAAAGTGCTATACACTTTGATGTTGCCACCCGCAGCCAGCTACACTATACCATATCAACAAAAGCAAACAATGAGCTGGTGGTTAATGGCAAGGCCCCTTCGCATGTCGATCCCAGTTATTATAACCCAAAAGACAGGGAACATATAGTTTATGATGATGCAACAGGATGTTATGGTATGCGGTTTCAATACCGTATTAAAGCCATTGCTAAAGGTGGGTTGGTACAAACAGATACTGCGGGCATTCACATAAAAAATGCGGATGAAGTATTACTGTACATAACCGCTGCTACCAGTTTTAATGGTTTTGATAAGTGTCCTGCTTCGCAGGGAAAAGACGAGCAGGCATTAGCAATGGCAGCCATGGCAAAAGCAATTGCTCAACCCTATGCCACACTCTTACAACAGCATGTGGCCGATTATAGTAAGTACTTTAAGAGGGTACATTTCAATTTAAAAGATTCGCTTGCAACAAATACCAGCATTGTGCTGCCAACCGATGAACGACTGATGGCTTATTCCAAAGGCACTTATGATCCCGGTATGGAAACACTATACTTTCAATACGGCCGCTACCTGTTAATCTCCTCATCAAGACCGGGTGGACCGGCAGCTAACCTTCAAGGCATTTGGAACAAAGAACTGCGGGCCCCGTGGAGTTCCAATTATACCATCAACATAAATACGCAAATGAACTACTGGCCGGCCGAGGTTACCAACCTTTCAGAAATGCACCAGCCAATGTTTGATCTTATAAAAAACATTTCAGTCACAGGTGCCCGGACAGCAAAAGAATTTTATGGTTTGGATGGTTGGGTAGCTCATCACAATTCTGATATCTGGGCAATGTCGAACCCCGTTGGCGACAAGGGATCGGGTGACCCGGTTTGGGCCAATTGGTACATGGGTGGCAACTGGCTGTCGGGCCACTTGTGGGAGCACTATGCATACACAAGGGATCTAAAATTTTTAAGGGATGTTGCTTATCCTGTTATGAAAAATGCAGCCGTATTTACCGTTGGCTGGCTTGTGGTAGATAAGAACGGTTACCTGGTGACGGCACCGTCTTCTACCCCTGAAAATAAATTTAAAGACAGCACAGGCAGGCAACAGGGCATATCCATTGCAACCACAATGGATATGTCCATTATAAGAGACCTGTTTACGAATGTTATTGAGGCTTCAAAAATTTTAGGTACTGATGCGGCCTTCAGGAATGTGTTGAAGCAGAAAATTAGTAAACTGTATCCACTTCAAATAGGTTCAAAAGGACAATTGCTTGAGTGGTATAAAGACTTTGAAGAAACGGATCTGCTGCACAGG
>JANPPB010000310.1:0-8160 GCA_031428295.1 Segetibacter sp.
ACTATAAGAGGAATAAAAGATACCGAATAAACCAACCAAAAAACTAGTAGATGTAGCAATGCCAATTAAAGAAATATCGGCTGAAAGTGTGTGGGATACATCAATAATGCTTGGTCAAATATATACCTGCATTTATATGGGGCCGATGACCTCAGCAAATATTTCTCAATACTATTCTTAGTATGCCTTTAGCTTTTCTTCTCATAAATTTCTTAATAGAGTAGATAGAGTAGACTTTGCAATTTTTCTACCGGGGTTCTCCCCAGGCAGCAGTCTTTTAATGCAAATAGAGAATTATCTTCTTTACCTGTTCAAGCGCTCCCAAATAACATTATAAACTTCTGTGGCATCAATCACCTTTTCAGCATTGATAGGCTTATCAGTTACAATGATTGGGTAATATTCTCTGCCAACATCAAGGCTGCCATGCGATCCTTTAACCAGCGTAGCATCAAGCGGTATTACATCCATAACGTACCTCAACCCTGCCTTCTTTCTCAGCAATTTGTAACCCGCTCTTGACTTGCTGGTCATAAACATTTCAACAGGGTCGTACCCCGGCTTTTTATGAATATCTACCACCCTTGCATAATCGGGTGCCAGTGCATCGTCTAGCCAAAAATAATACGTGAACCAACTTTTGGCGTCTGCCATCACTACCAGGTCGCCTGCTCTTTCATGGTTAATATGGTAAGCAGCCTGCTGGCTACGGTCAAGTACTTTACTTATGCCAGGCACTGCTTTTAAAATATTTTTTACCTGTTCTGTAACTGAGGGATCGTTGATGTAAATGTGTGCCACCTGGTGGTCGGCTACTGCAAAAGCTTTGGAGGCTCCGGGATCGAGCAGTTCTAATCCACGTTCAATGCGTATTTGCAACAAGCCCTGTTGGCGCAACAACCTGTTTATATGGATCGGCTGACTTACCGGTGCAATGCCATATTCTGATAAAAGAATGATTGAAGCATCTTGCTTTTCATAATACTTCACCAGCTTCTCAACCTCCTTATCTATCTCCAATAAATCGTTGGAAATTTTTGCCATGTCAGGACCAAACTTCTGAAGACAATAATCCAGGTGTGGCAGGTAAATAAAAGTGAGTGTTGGGTTATATTTTTCATCAGTCAGGATAGAAGCATCGGCTATCCAACGGCTTGATTAAATGTTGGCGCCCGGTCCCCAAAATTGAAACAATGGAAAAGTTCCAAGCTTTTCCTGCAGTTCATCCCGCAACTCAGCCGGGTGACTGTAACAGTCCGGCATCTTTCTTCCATCAGCCAAATAATTAGGTCGGGGTGTAACACTATAATCGGCAGCAGTGTACATGTTGTACCACCAAAACATGGTGCTACAGGTAAACGCCGGATCTTCTTTTTTAGCGCGTTCCCAAATTTTTTCGGCCAGCACCAGCTTGTTCGATTGCTTCCAAAACTTTACTTCACAATCTACCCGGTCGTACCAGCCATTGCCCACAATGCCATGTTCGTGCGGCCATTTACCTGTTACATAAGTGGACTGTACCGGGGTTGTGACCGCGGGCAATACCGGCTTAACAAGGGATAATGTTTTGCCTTGTAAATATTGCTTTAAAAATGGAGTTGAGTCGCCAATCAAATTTGATGACAGGCCTACAATATCAATAACAACAGTTTTTTTCATAGTTAGCCTTGAAGGGTATTCAGCAGCCAGCGCATTTCGCGGATGATGGATTGTTGAATGGGTAATTTAAGTGAGGCAGGTAATACATCCCAGGTGTATGTTTCAACCTCAAGGTGATGTGTTATGGGTTGAGCTTTATGTAAATGAAGCACCTGTATTATATCGCTTTGGGTGGATTGCAGCAGCCCAAAATTCTCTTCAAATATCGGAACATGGTAATGAGCCCGCCACTCAATTACATCATGGTTGGTGGCATCTTTTAAGGCTTCGGGTAAATCGGGATAGCGAAGCAGGTTGTGGTGTTTTGTACGGGCAATAACCTGGTGCAGGTAGGTTGGCTCGTTAAAAGAAGCAAAGGCATCAATGGTTTGTTGCCTGATATGTTGGTCGCTATCCATATTGGCTTTTAGTGCAGCGCTGATCTGGAATTTACCGATCCGTATTCCTTTCTCCTGCAGTTCATGTAACACTTTATCGTGGCTCTCGTAACCTATTGCAAAGTGGCAAACATCGTAGCAAATTCCTATATGGTCTTTCAACATTTTTTCAGCTTCCAGCTCGGTTACCGAAAAAATTGTTGCCAGGTTATGAACCCCAATAGTTAACAGGTCCTCTTCATACCAATCTAAAAACTCCCTCCCGGTTTCTAACACACCATCCGGCTCGGGCTCAATATCAAGATGTAACAGTTTGCCTGTGGTAGCATGAATATCCACCAGGTGACGGGCAATTTTTACAATATTTTCAGTGGCTTTTACAATGCCATTTAATAAGTGGTTGGGAGTATGAAACCAATGCTTATAACTTAATGGGGAAGTAGATACCCCGCCATCCATACCATTGGGTAACAGCCCGGCCAAAATGTTGAACAACCGAATGGTATAATCCACCCTGTCATCGGTAAGCCAATCAGGGGTATGCACCTGGTCTTTCACAATCGTGTCGTGAAAGCCGCCGTACGGAAAACCATTCATGGTAAATACATAAGCGTTGTTCTCGTGCAGCCATTCTTTAAACAAATCGAGTTGATAGGGATCGGATAATTCATGGCTGGCCTTATTTGACAAACGCAAGCCGATACCCATGGGTTCATGTGGTGAAAGGCTGGCTTTTATAGCCGGAAAGTTTTGCCGGATCTGCTCAAAATGATCAGCCCAACTTTCGCCTGAATGTATGTTGGTACAATAGGTAATTTGCCCGTGTGTTGTCTTCATGCCTTATGCTTTTAGCCTTTATGCCTGTAAAAGTAGCGTTCGTGTTTATAGCCCTATCATTTTTGGTATGAAATATTATAAAATTGATGAGAAGGTGGTGGGTGGTTGTGATAGAATTTATTATCAGGTAAAAGAGAGGATTGACAAGTAGGGTTTTCATCAATTAAATTGGCGATAACAAAATAATTCGTAGTTGTCTATCAGATGGTCTTTTAAAAGGCCGTCCTTACAGGACTTATGTTTTCTTATCCCGGTTATTTACTACCAAATGGTCGGCCCGCCGGGACTTTATAAAATTAATCATTTTTCTGCTACCATAGGGTCGTGCCCAGAGGGATTTGTAAAATCACCATCTTCATTATGGTTTAATATATGGTCGTCCCGTTGGGATTTGTAAAATTTCCCATTTTCACTATGTTCTACCAAATGGTCGGCCCGCTGGAACTTTTAATTTTGATCTCCTCCGGATCTGCTACCATAGGGTCATCCCGCCGGGACTTTATAAAATCAATCATTTTACTGCTACCCTATGGTCGTCCCGCTGGGACTGCACCCAATTGATTTGTAATATTTTTACAGGAGCAATTTGATTATTGCCTTCCAATGGCCAAAGCTTCCTTGGCACGAAAAGGGTTTTTAGTCCCGGCGAGACAATCATTTGGTAGCAATAAAAAATTTAAGCGAGACAAGTCCCACAGGGACGGCAATTTGGTAATAGCAATAAGAAAATTCAAACGATACAAGTCCCATCGGGACGATATTTTGGTAGCAGGAAGAAAATTTAAACGATACAAGTCCCAGAGGGACGGCCATTGGTAGCAGGAAGAAAAAAAGTAACCGATTCGTAGTCCCAGCGGGACGGCCTTAAAAACCTACGGCCTTAAAAAAAAATTTGAAAACCAATTATAATTAATGGTACAGCATTCCTGCCGCCTTTTTCAATAACTCATAATCCATTTCATGTACTTCTAAGCCCTCGCCAATTGCGGTTAAAAGGGTGATGGTAAGCTGCCCCCCAAGGTGCTCTCTAAATTCTTCCAGGCCTTTTAATACCGGGCTATTGTCATCAGCAATGTGCATGAAGGGATGAGAAATTTTGAACCCTAATTTTACCAGCAGGTGAATAATCCTCTTTACTTCATGGTCTTGCAGGTATCCTTTTAAACCTGAATACACCGTATCTAATGCAATGCCCATGGCAACTGCTTCGCCATGCAATACCTCGAAATTGGTTAGCTGCTCCAGCTTATGAGCGCTCCAATGCCCAAAGTCTAAGGGCCTGGCCGAACCACTTTCGAAAGGGTCGCCGCTGCGTATATGTTCCAGGTGCAACTCAGCACAGCGCTTTATCAATATGTTCATGGCGGTTAAATCACGCCGGGCTAACGCCGAAGCATTTTCTTCTAACCAAACAAAAAAAGATGCATCTTTTATCAGCGCAACTTTTATAGCTTCAGACATGCCCGACCTCCAGTCGCGATCGTTTAACGTAGTAAGAAAAACATCGTCGTTATATACAGCTATTGGGGGCGCAAATGTGCCAATGAAATTCTTCTTGCCCTTATAATTAATGCCATTCTTAACACCAATACCACTGTCGTTTTGCGATAGGACTGTAGTTGGTATACGAATGTGTTTGATACCCCTGTGGGCTATGGCTGCACCAAAACCGGCAAGATCTAATACAGATCCCCCACCTATAGCAGCCAGGTACGAATGACGGTCTATACCAAATGTATTTACCGCATCGATGATAGAATTTAAAAGCGTGTCGTCATTCTTTGCAGCTTCTCCACCCTTAATAACTAAATGATTTGCCAATTGCACCTGAGGGTACAACTTAAAATAAGCTTCTATATTTTCTACAAGTTGTGGATGATGATCAAGCACACCTTTGTCAATTACAAACAATATTTTTTGCTTAACGCCGGAAATGGCATGTGTTTGAAAAAAAGAATGTAATAAGGTGTTCCGGAGGTTAAATAAGTTGCTGGTAAAATGAACTTTATACTCGAACGTAACGCTAAAAGACTGCTGTAAATAATCCATGTTATTAAAACGT
Source organism: Segetibacter sp. (assembly GCA_031428295.1). GTDB lineage: Bacteria > Bacteroidota > Bacteroidia > Chitinophagales > Chitinophagaceae > Segetibacter. The sequence continues at coordinate 4,936 of JANPPB010000310.1, forward strand.
AAATAGAATGCTTATGGCAAGTGATTGAATGTTTTGAAGCAAAAAACTGCTTATTGTGCAAGCTACTTACAAGTGGTTAATCAATCAGGTTACAGCAAAAATTTTTCCAAGCTTTACTGATAGGGGCAGCAATAAAACAATAAATAAAGCAAGGTATAATTGACCAAAAGCAGCAGCCCAGGCAGCATTCATAAGTATGAGTGCTAATACCCCGGCTTTAACAGCCTTGCCGATATTGCGACCAACAGGTTCTTTAATGGCTTTAACTAATGGTTGAAAAATCATAATGCCAAAAGCTACAATAAAAGCAATGGTGAATAGAAGTGTGGCTTGTAGCCAGGCAAAATAGAGTATACAACCAATAACCATACTGTATAGGAAAGCTGCAAAATATAAGGTTGTCTTTTTACCGCCATGTACTTCGCCACGACTAATCATAGTAATTGCAGCAATATAGATAATCGGTACCAGAGCAAGGCCACGATAGGGCAACACCATTGCAGGCAAAATACTAATGCCCAGCAACAGGTTAAGTCCCCTGCATAATCCCATATTAATGGGTCCGATGAAGTTTTGGTGTTTGCCCCACTTGTCGTACACCAGCGAAGAAGCTACTATCAACACTGCTATGTATGCAGCCGTAAAAGACACCATTAAGGCTGTAATACAACCAAGGCTCAGTAGAAAGATACCCAGGATCTTTGCTTCAATCTTTTTGATTTGGCCACTGGGTATAGGACGTTCGGGACGTTCAACAGCATCCAGCTCCGCATCAAAAACATCGTTGAAAACTACACCACCTCCATACAGCCCAATGGTGGCTACGCAGAGTAACAAAATGGGTTTAAAAAAGGCAAAAGTAAATAAGCTGTTTTCAGCTAAATAACCTGAAATGGCTACCCCGGCCAAAACATCAGCAACTGCTGTTACGCAATTTGCCGGCCGCATAAGTTGTAGAAAGCCAGTTGATTTTTTCACTGAGTGAGTTGGTGCTTTTAAAAACGTAAGATTATATAAATGAAACGTAAGCTAAAATATTGATATGCCGATAAACGGATTGCGAAGTCCGTGCTTCTTCAACCCTCACTAATGAGAGTGCGCTATCGTACTTTGTAACTATTCGAAGCATTCATAAAACTTATGCTTCTTACAAAAATTATTTATGAAATGATAATAGACGACTTGTCGATCCTTGGTTGTTGGCCACCACGCAACACAGTATTCCCTTCAAATTTTTCTGACTGGTCAACCTGCTGCACTGATGTAAAATCAGCTTCATTTATTTGCCCGCTTTTGCCGAATGCGGTGATGGCGTTGCGGTAAGTGACCATCTCAATATCAGCCTTACTAATACCCCGCGACAACATTAACGCAGCCGTTTTTGGCACCGCCAGTGGATCGCTGATGCCCCAGTCGGCTGCTGAGTTTACCATAATTCTTTCAGCACCATACTGCTTCACAATTTCAACCATGCGTTCGTTACCCATTTTTGTAAACGGGTAAATGGTAAAAGCCGTCCAGAAACCACGGTCAAGTACTTCCTTAACGGTCTCTTCGTTATTGTGATCTACAATTACCATGTCGGGCGATAAACCATGCTCTATGGCTATGTCCATGCTGCGTTGTGTACCCCGCTTTTTATCGCGGTGCGGCGTGTGTATCTGCACAGGCAGGCCGGCTTCTTTGGCCAGCTCCAATTGAAGGCGATAGTATTTTTCTTCTGCTGCGGTCTGGTCGTCAAAACCAATTTCACCAATGCCTACCACACCTTCTTTCAAAATAAATAATGGCAACAGTTCCATTACCTGTTCGGCCAGTGCCTCATTATTTGCTTCGCGACTATTGAGGCCAATAGTACAGTAATGCTTAATGCCAAATTGCGAAGATCGAAACCGCTCCCAACCAATGAGGCTGCTGTAATAATCCCTAAAACTATCTATGCCTGTTCGCGGTTGGCCCAGCCAAAAGGCGGGCTCGATTAAAGCTACCACTCCGGCATCGTACATGGCCTGGTAATCATCAGTTGTGCGGCTGGTCATGTGTACATGCGGATCAAAAAAACGCATTCCCTTTATGCTCTCAAGATCAACAGGCGTAGTTACCGCCTGAGGATTAGCTGTCTCCTGGTCAAATGAACTGCAACACATATACTGTAGTTTATAAAATAGTAGATAAAATTAAATCGTGCTCCATGATAAGTCTTGTTGCTGTAATTGGTTTACCAAATGAGGGTACTGATTGAGCAGCTCTTTACCTGGCTGGTATTGACTGTGGTACAGTGCCAACGCTGCTGCCCGGTTCTCTTTTTCATCATCACTTAGCAATAATTTTTTAAAATGAGGTAGTGCAGCTTCATCAACAAAATTGGTAATGAGGCGCCACAATTGTGGATGAACCATCCGGTGAGCGGCCCAACGTTCGCTTGCATAATCAAGCAATGTAACAGCCAGCTCTTTATTGCTTCTTTCATCAATGCCTACAATGCGGTTGATATCTTTTTCTGTGAAAAATGCTTTTAAAACCAACTGGTTCCAGGCCTTTTCTTCCAGGTATTTTGCCGGGTAAGGATTGTTGTACATAATGGCTTCCAGAACTGTTCCAATGTTACTGCGAATGCCCTCGGCACAACGCTGTTGCCATTTATGAGGATAAGCAAAAAAGTACAATGCTGCATACAAAGCTGATTGCTCATTCATATCGGCGTTCCTAAACAAACCCTCAATTTTTTTACAATAAACCTCTTGATTCGTGGATGGAATTTGCAGCAATAACCAAAGCCTGCAAAGCCGGTCGATTGTCCAGGTATTGATTGAAAATCCCGGCACCAATTCGATGATTGCCTGCTCATCTCCTGTTGAAATTTTTACAGGATTATGCCCTGTTTTGCGGGGGATGAATACAAAAGCCAGGTTAAGCTTTGCCGCAGTTTCTTCGTGCTTAACAAGTGTAGCTTGCCGGGTAAGCCATTGCATGTTTTCAGCAGAAATAATCGGTTCAATAATAGCTGCAATCAGTCGCTCAATTTCGGGCATCACAAATAAAAATATGAGGGTTGAATAAAAATTAAAGTATGAAATAATTCAGCAACAGAGCGCCACTTATGATCAGCAGTCCAAAAAATTCTCTTGTCTTTTCAATGTATGGTTTGGTGGCCTGCATGCTTTCTACAATGCTTGGCTGATTGTATTTTATTATCCAATCTCTTACACCATCTTTCTCAAAAAA
>JANPPB010000311.1:0-13086 GCA_031428295.1 Segetibacter sp.
CTTCAAATTGAGTTAATGTAAAACAACTAAGATTATCTTGTTTGGTAAGTCCCCCTTTTTGTGCAGCAAGTACACCAAACCTTATGTCGTTAAACGCACCTATTGAGTGTGCATCCGGATTAATCGAAATTAAAACACCCCTTGAAATTGCATCATCCAGGTAGCGCCAATCCATGTCGAGCCTGCGTGGATGTGCATTCAGTTCAATAACCACATTATACTTTGCACAGGCATCAATAATGTTTTTGTAATTAACCGGATAACCATTTCGACTAAGCAATAAACGCCCGGTCATGTGCCCCAGAATGGTTGTATAAGGATTTGCAATAGCTGCCAGCAAACGCGACATTGCCTTTTCCTCGCTCATTTTTAAGTTAGAGTGTACCGATGCAATTACAAGATCGAAAGTTGAAAGAACACTTTCATCATAATCTAAGCTGCCATTATTTAGAATGTCGGACTCAATACTTTTAAATATTTTGAAAGGAGCAAGTTCTTCATTTAACTCTCTTATTAATTGGTGCTGTGCATTTATGCGATCGGGATACAAGCCGTTTGCATAGAATGCCGATTTGGAGTGATCGCTTATGACCAGGTATTCAAATCCCTTTGCTATTGCCCCCCGCGCCATTTCCTCAATAGTATTGCTACCATCGCTCCAGTTGCTATGGGTATGAATGATGCCTTTAATGTCGGAAACTTCAATAACATTTGGGATATTATTTGCCTGAGCTTTAGTGATGATGGCTGCCTGCTCCCTTAAAAACGGAGGGATAAAAGTCACTTGTTTTTCTGAAAATATATCTTCCTCTTTTTTAATTTCAGCGTTGCCTAAGTATGTAAAGGTCTGCTGCCAGGCATTCAAAAATTCAGGACTGCCCGTAGTTTCAAAAAGCTTGTTATACATACTGGAGGAAGATGTAAGGAAAAAATGCATGGTTACATTTTCGGTACCTTTTGCTTCCAGAAAGCTTTCCTTTTCCTGAATGGTGTATTCATTTTCTGATAGCCAGGTTACCAATGTTGGTTGATCGATATCGGTTACCCATTCAAGTTTATGGATCACTTCTGCATGCCTTCTAAAATCGCCTGTTGGTAAAAAAGTGAAACTCAACTCGGCTTCTAACCTTTTAGTAAAAGCGGTTGCGAATTCTTCGATCTGCGAAAAAAGATAATGGCCCTGGTTGTTTAAATAAAATTCGATGGATGTTTTTATGCTTTGCTGGTTTTTTTCGCCAAAGCCCTTGTAGAGTAGCAGCCTGTTTTCGTTACAGGCATAAAGCAACTCGCCTATGTTTTCAATTTCAAGCTCCTTCCAAACAGTAGCTATTTTTTTAGGCCCCAGCCCTTTAATCTTCAGCATTTCAAACAGGCCAACCGGTGTTTTAATAATGTATGAGTCAAGTTCGGAAAGCCTGGATGTTTCAAGCTGTTCAACTATTTTTTTTGCTATTGATGCGCCTATTCCGCGTAAGTCAGATATTTTGCCGGTCTGTAGAGTTGATAGTTGAACCGGAAGTTTTTCTATGGTAAAAGCAGCAGATGCATAGGATTTTGCTTTAAAACTATTATCACCATGAATATCTATCAACTTGGCCAATAATGAAAAATTATCGGCAATGGCATAATTGTCCATTAATTAAATTTTATTAGGGTGAAGATAGAAATAATCCAAGGCTGCCCTCAACTCTCCTGAATTAAAGCAGTTAAGAGAAAGAACAATTTTGAAGGGGTATACATCCCAGAAAGCAGATGATTATTCAAGCCACTTATAATGGAAGGATGCCTTTAAAGTGAATATGGGATTTTTAGCTTATCCAAAATACTGATTTAGGTATTCGTTTTGTTTTAGTTCTTCAAGGCCATCAATGGTCAAAGGCTTGTTTATAAAGTCGATCACAATTTTGTATTGATTGGCACGGCTAAAATCTTCGGGATTTACAGTGGAAGAAAGAATGACCACCTTAGTTTCAGGTATGCGGTCTGCATACTTCATGAGATAATCTTCCAAAAAATCCCAGCCATTCATAACCGGCATGTTCAGGTCTAGAAAGATGATCAGGGGAGGTTCTTCTTTGGTGTGATTGTTTTTCTTATTTGCAAAATATTCGGAGAAGAAGGACAACCCCTCCTTGCCGTTTTTGGCAACCAGTACTTCGTCTGCAAAAGCTGCTTTCTTTAATACCAGGTCGCAAAGCGTTAATGTTATCTGGTCATCATCAATACAAAAAACCCGGTTAATCATAGGATTGTTTAATTTTTAAAAGTAACGATAAAGGTAGAACCTTTATCAACTTCGCTTGCTACTTCAATTTCGCCACCCATTACTCTTATTTGCGAATTAACTATATATAAACCAAGCCCTTTACTATCCGCATGATCATGAAAACGTTGATACAGTCCAAATATTTTATCCTTATGCCTTTCCATATCTATACCCAGCCCATTGTCTGAAAAATATAGTTTGGTAACATCATGTTCCTTTTTGGTATACACCCTAATAACTGGCTTACGATGCGGTGAGCTATACTTTAATGCATTGGTAAGCAGGTTTAATAAAATGCTTTCCAGGTAACTTTTATTAAACTCTACATTATCAAAGTCTTGAAAATTCTGGTGTATTTCTGCATTAAAGCTGTCAATAGTATTTTGAACAGAACTAATAACGCGGTCTAAAGTCTGGGGTATACTAAGCGTTTCCCGTTTGGTGTTCACATTGTTTTTGATGATCAGCACATTAATCAGGTCGTTCACCGTTTCGTTAAGTTGTAGTGTGCAATCCTTAAAGTTTTTAAGCAGAAGAGATGACATTGGGTCTGTAATCGAAGACATATCCAGCAATTGAAGAATGCCCAATAAATTGGATAACGGCGCCCTTAAATTGTGAGAGGTGATATAGGAGAATTGTTTAAGGTCGTTGTTGTTGTGCATCAATTCTTCAATCAGCAGCTCTTTCTCCGTTTCATTCTTTTTTTGCTCCGAAATGTTTTGCGTGGCCAACAATATTTTGTTAATGGAATTGTCTTTTTCGAACAAAGGCACGGCACTTATAATATAGCTGAGTGTTTGGTAACCTGCTTCAAATACAGTTGAATTACCATTGAAAACATTTTCCAATTCCAGTTTCACTTTTTTGCTGGTAGCTTCATCAAAATGTGATATATAAATAGTATTCTCCAGTTTAGAGGAATCTGTATTGGGTACATGAAACTCTTTACCGGCAGTATATAATATTTTTAGTTCCCTATCTAATATAGCCACCGAACCGTTAGGAAAATTTTCTGAAATGGTCCTGAACATTAACTCACTTTCTCTTAATTGCTCTTTTGCTCTATTCCTTTCAGTAACATCATGAATTACGATCAGTCTTTCATCTTCGCCCTGCAGTAAAATATCGTGAATACCCAATTCAACATCTATAATGGTTCCGTCCTTCTTTACATGTTTTATATCAGCGTTGCCACTTTCGTTTGTACTAAAGGTCAGCTCCTCGTTTTTTGGGGTTCCATTGTTCTGGCCCAAATCTTTAAAGGTCATTTGTAAAAATTCATCCCCCGTATAACCATAATGTTTTATGGCTGCCTGGTTGACCATTAAAAACTGAAAGGTACCTTTCTTTAAAGCGAACATGGGTAAGGGGTTTCTTTGAAAGAGGTACTTGTATTGCTCTTCAGATCGTTTTAGCTGGTCAAATATTTTACTACGTTCAATACCGTATTGAATGCTTTTAGCCAGAACGGTGGGGCTACTGTCATCTTTTACAATGTAATCCTGCGCTCCCAGTTTTAGCGTTTCAAGCGCCATATCGGTATCGCCAATTCCTGTTAATACAATAATGGGTATTTGGGAGGCTTTAGAATACATTTCCATGAAAGAGTCCGTACCCATGCCGTCTGGTAAGGTCAAGTCGAGCAGTACTACATCAATTTTAATTTTATCGATTATTTCAGCGGCATTTGCTAAAGTATCGGCATGAAAAATTGTTGATTGTGTAAGTATTTCTTCAAGGTATTCCTTTACCAAAATATAGTCGCCGGCGTTATCTTCTACAACCAGTATATTAAGCGGAGAATCGATCATATTAATCTTTTGCAGGAAGTTTTACAATTGTTACCCAAAAGTTTTCGATGGCTTTTACAATGTTGAAAAACTTGTTTAAATCGACCGGTTTAATGATGTAACAATTTGCATGGTTGTTATAAGATTCCAATATGTCTCCTTCAGACGAGGATGTGGTAAGCATCACTACTGGTATTTTCTTTAACACCGGGTGCGTTTTAATCTGGTTGAGCACCTCTTTTCCGTCAATCTTGGGCAAATTTATGTCTAACAGAATGAGATCGGGTAAATCATTAGGGAGATGTTCAGCCTGGTTAAACAAGTAATCCAGCGCTTCAGCGCCATCTCTTTTTACTGATACCTTATTGAGTATACGGGCATCATCCAAAGCTTCCATAGTAAGCACTATGTCGCCTTCATTGTCTTCAACCAATAGTATGTCAATTTCTTTCATGTGCTAAAATGGTTTAGTTCACTGGATTACTTCTGTTGGCTTTCAAGTATTAATATAGATTATGCGCTATAAAGTAATTGTTTTTATTGAGGCATTCATTCATTTAATTATCTGCGCTTCTTTATCCGTGTTTGATGGCAATGTAAAATAAAAGGTACTTCCCAACCCGGGGGTAGCCTCAACCCAAATGCTACCGGCATGAATCTCCACAATTTTTTTGCAGATTGCCAAACCAATACCCGTACCAGAAAACTCGTTTTTATTATGAAGCCTTTGAAAGATGATAAAAATTTTGCTAAAAAAGCGTCCCTCAATACCAATTCCATTATCGCTGACTGCAAATTGGTAATAATCGTCTTTCTGCTCCACAGAAATTTTGATGACCGGTGGTCGGTTGCTTTTATATTTTAAGGCATTACTTACCAGGTTTTGAAACAATTGCATCAACTGAACTTTGTTTCCAAGCACGATAGGCAATTCATCAATTTCCAAAATGCCTTCGGCAGTTTCAACCATTTGCTTGTACGTGAGCTCAAGGTTGGTGGCTACTTCGTTTAAATCAACAATTTCCTTTTGTTCTTTGCGACTGTTTACCCTTGAATACTCAAGCAGGTCTAAGATCAACCCCTTCATTCGTTCGGCACCATCCACAGCAAAACGGATGTATTCGTGTGCTTTCTGATCTAATTTGTCTTTATACCTTCTTTCTATCAGTTGTAAAAAACTGCTCACCATGCGTAGCGGTTCCTGTAAATCGTGTGAGGCTACATAGGCAAAACTTTCAAGTTCTGCATTGGAGGTAGCCAATTGCGAGGCCCTTTTTTCCAATGATGCATTTAGTTCTTTAAGTACCAATTCATTCGATTTGGTCTCGGTTAAATCCTGCAAGGAACCAATCATTCTTATAGGTTCATTCTCGTTATTGTATATGGTAAAACCGCGGTCGTAAATGTATTTATAGGAACCGTCCTTGCACCTAAACCTGTATTCTTGCTCCCAATTGGATTGCTGCGATTTAATATGTTGATTTATTTTATCCAACACTCTTGAACGGTCGTCCGGATGAATTTTTTCGTTCCACCACCTGGTTTCATTGTATTCCTTAATATCGGTGTAGTTAAATATGGTTTTTATTCCTTCGTTCCAGGTTACACGGTTGGTAATCAAATTCCAATCGTAAATGGCATCTTTTGTGGCCTTAGCCAAAACCTCGTAGCGTTCGCTGGAAATTCTCACAATTTCCTCCGACTTTTTACGCTCGGTTACATCTTTAAAAAACACCGATAAAATCCCTTCATACGGGTAAGCATTCACCTCGAACCAGGTGTTATATCGAGGCACAAATTCTTCAAAATGCACCGGTGTATTGTGCCTGAAGGCTTCAATATATTCATCAAAAAAGTTGTCTGGTACTTTGCCTTCAAAAACTGTGTAGATTTTTTTACCTAATACATTTTCGCGTTTTACATTTAACAGGTTCTCGGCTTGAGCATTCCAATATAGAATAGTAAAATCTTTATCAACCGTTAAAAACCCATCAGAAATGCTTTCTAAAATCCGGTTCAACTTTTCATCGAGGTTCTTTTTTTCGGTAACATCTTTGGCAGTAGCATAAATTAACTCTTCTTCCACAAGTGGTGCAGTAGCCCACGATAACCATTTGTAATTTCCCTCTTTGCTTAAAAACCGGTTTTCAAAATGGACAGTTAAGCCATTCTTTAGTTTACCGAGTTTTTTGCTGGTAAGGCTTATATCATCGGCATGAATAATGTCGAACACTCCCAGTTTTTCAAGTGAACTAACATCGTAACCCAAAATATTAGTAAACGCCGGATTGATCTTTTTAAAATATCCATCAAACCCAAGAATGGCTAAAATGTCCGGGGATAGATCAAAAAACTTGTTGAGTTCTTCTTCGGTTTTTTTACGTTGAATGTCAATACCCAATTGCAGGCTGAGGGATTCGAAGTAGAGTTTTACTTTCTCTTTTTCAACAATCTCATTCTTACCAAAAAATGAGAAGAGCGCAATTGTTTCTCCCTTAAAAATAATGGGAACTCCAAGGCTTTTTGTAAGGCCGGCATCTATTGCTCCCTGCTTTCGTTGAAAGCCCTCGTAGTTCTGCAGGTCGTTAATAAAAATGATTTCATTCTCATTCCATGATTTACCTAAAATGCCGGCTTCTTTAAATTTAAAAGTGATATGACCATGTATTTTGTAAAAACGCTCTACATATTTTGAAGCATACCATTTTTGGCGGAGTTCAAGCCTTTTCTTATCCATGTTCAAAAACCATATTTCTCCAATTTCAAAGTTGAAAAATATAGTTAGTTTTCTCAGGATATCCTCAAGTGCATCGTTCAAAAGTTCCTTTTCGCTTAACGATCTTAATATGGAAGCAGTTAATTCTCTTTCCTTTTGTTGGCGTAGTAACTGGAGATTAATTTTTTGAAGTTGTTGCTCGTTCGACTTTCTGATGGTTACGTCTTGCATGGCACCAATCATTCTGGTGGCCTTTCCTTCTTCGTTTCGTATGATAATGCCCCGGTCGGTTACCAGCGCTAAATTGCCGTCAGATTTTATATATTTATATTCATCTGTCCAGCTATTTGACCCATTGTTGATTGCTCTTAAAATACTTGCCTGAACTCTTTCTTTTTCATCGGGATGAATGTGACTCGACCATAAAGACACATCTGCATCATTCTCGTCAATATCGTAACCAAACAACATTTTAAAACCTTCGCCCCAATACGTTTTATTTGTTATAAAGTCCCAATCCCATATAGCATCAAAGGTGGCTTTGCTTGCATAATTATAACGTTCGTTACTCCGCAGCAGGTTTTCTTCTACCTTTAATTTTTCTGTTATATCGTCGGCTAAAACCAATTTTGCCTGCCTGCCTCCTAATTCAAATAAATGAGCTGTTACATGTACGTCTATAATTTCTCCATTCTTTTTAACATGCTTCCAAATACCCTTATTAATTGCATTTTGCACAAACGTACTTTGTTGCTTTTCCATCAGCCTGGCTACTTCGTACGGTGGCCTGATATCGCGTAACGTCATGGCCAGAAATTCTTCTTTGGTGTAACCATATTTGTCAATGGCTGTTTCATTAATCTCTAAAAAACGAAGTGTGGCTACATCGTATATCCACATCGGTACAGGGTTCTTATAAAAGAGGAATTTGTAGGGGTCGTTGGTTGTTTTATCAATAAGGTCATTAAATGATTGTAAAGGAGCCGGAGAAGATTGAGCAGCCTCCTTAAATGTACTCCCTACAGCTTCAATGTATGTACCAGCTTCGTTTTCGCCTGAGCTAAACTCCCATTGTGTGCTTACCAGTTCATCGTAACCCCTAATGTCGAAACAAATACTTTCTGCATTTAGTTTTTGATTTATCGACAACGATAAAAGAGCTGCAATTTTTACATGATCGCGGGTTGATACAAAATTATAAATTGAATTATCCTTAATTGAAGGTTGCAGCGCAAGTGAACTAAAACAACGATTTGGGAAAAGAATATTTCCTGCCGGGTCTAAAACGATATACAGGATAACGTTACTATTAGCCAATACATGAGATTGCCAATTAGGTAAATTCATAGAATGCTGTTCGATATTCAAAATATGGATTAACGGTTTTCTTTTAAACCAAAGTTACTTGTTGTAAATAACAGCTATCAGGTAACATTACCTTGTTTTCCTTATCCTGGCAATGATTGTTGATACCATGATAGGCGTAAACCTAATAAAACTGCTATAATAAATAGGATTTACCGGCTACCTTTTGTTGTTATAACGATTGATATGCAATGTACCGACAAATAAATTTGTTTAAAAGGGGACGTTGAAAGGTGGGGCCAACAATAGAAAATGACAGTTGGAGATCGGCGTAATAATTGGCTACAAGCACTTTATTAAAAATTCAATCAGCAAGATCTTTGGTAACCAACGCCTCTTTTTCGTTTGAAAATGAAAAACTATTAGATACGAAATTGTTTTTTAAAGTTTTTGATTTAGCTATTCCTGTTGAAGTAATGCAAACAGCAATTTTATCAAGATGCTTCACGGTAATAAGATGTTCCTTTTCCAGTTGATCCAGGTGGCCCTGAACAGTTGTCCAGTCCTGGCTTTGCCGTAAGATTATTTCATGTGGTGTACATAAATAAGTCTCGGGCGAACTTTCTGATTTAATTATTGAGTAAATGGTTAGTAAAGTTTCGTGGTAAGCTTCCATAAAATAAATTTAATAGAAAAATCATATTTAAAAAACCCTGCCCGACAGTAGTTGTCCCCAAATTATTAAAAGATATTCAGGTTGGATTTATTCGTAAGAAAGCCCCTGAAGTTTTTCATTATTATAAAAAAATGGCTCAAATTGATCATCCAGTATTTACAGGTAACCGTTATCTGACGGCCTTCTATGTTGCCAAAAATGCTTGAAATAGCTGTATCAGCCGCAGCACGGCCGGTAGCAATCTTTACAATGCAATTTAATGGAATCAGCCTGGTAGCATCAAATAAAACCCATTTGTTACCCAGGTAGGCCTTAAAGCAGGCATGTACAGGAATATTATTTAATGCAGCCTTTAGTTCGGTTGCCCACAATTCAGAAACATCTTCAAGGTCTTTCTTTTCATACCTGTTTTCGGCTAGAACAAACTGGTCTTTTTTATACAAGACTACATCTATCGGAAAGTCTACATTATTAGAACTAACCCTTGTGGAGTCGAATGAGAGAAAGCCGGTTTTTAATGCAGTCCCCATGCTGGTGTCTTCATCCAGAATGCGGTTAAGGATGGCCTTGCCATGACCCGAATTTCCAATGATGACAAAAGGCGCACCATAGCCCAACTCAACCCAGTTGCCTTCGGGATACAATAAAAACAATTTATGTTCTTCATCGTCATTTAACTGACCACCTATAATTGTATGTAGGTCAAACTTAAAACCCGATTTTTCAAGGTAAACTTTGTCCTCACGAGCAACTTTTCTTACCTGTTCGCCAAAGGCATTTACTGCCATAAACATTTTGTTGTATTCACCTTTTTCAATCAGCTCTTTTAAAATATACAATTGCCTTATCTCTTACCGATTTTAAACCACTGGTCATTATAAAAATGGAAAACCTTTCTTTCTGAATGTTGAGCATTTTAATTTTCATGCTGGTATCGCTACCGGACGTAAATCTTGTATCGGCAATACCCACCAGGCCTTCCCGAACTTTATACCCAAACAATAAGTCATATCACGTGTATTAGGGTGAAGTCATGTAACAGTTAAACTTTCATCGCAGGCAGGCGCTAATGTTAATGCCAATTTACCAGCAGAATAGTAAAAGGCAAGCCATGCAAATAACAGAGTATCTGTTTTGCAATAAAAATACATTTTCTTTTAGCCGGGGCTATCTGCATCTATATTAAAAAATTATTTCTGCTACGATTGGGCAGAGGAAATGAAGTTTCAAAGGCTTAGAATGGTAGGCTTGATAAGAAAAGTACTGAAGCATTTAAAGAGGGGAACGTAAGCTGATAATTCGTGTACAGGATACGAGTGACATTTCAGATTTAGGAAGATTTTGATACCACTCGTGCAACTGCTGCGCAGAAGGAAAGGAGTTTACTTTTAGGTATCTTTTTAATCGAAGGGTTACTACATAGGGCATAACATACACGATGTTGCCTGTTTGAATGCTGTAGGTTTTAAATGTAGGATCGAAATTAAATTGCAGATCATTATTGAACCGCAGCGAATACATTTCATTTTTCACTTAATATTGGATTGTGTTTAATTAAACGGAATGGCTAAAGCTTTATTGTTACAGGGATATTTTAACGTTTGCCCTCTTTCTTTAAATAAATGTAATACCTGTAACAGTACCGCAACTACATTACATTTTCAATAGCGATGTAAAGGCAATGAAGAGCGGGGTTGAGGAGCTTATAAATTTTTTTAGTATTACTCATTAATAATTGCTTATGTCATTTAAACCCAAACTAACCTTTGCCCAGATCATTAATATGAATGTGGGTTTCTTTGGAATTCAGTACAGTTTTGGTCTTCAACAAAGTGCTGTAAACCCTATCTACGATTTTTTAGGCGCAACCCCGGACCAACTCCCTATTTTAAACTTAGCCGGACCCGTAACCGGTTTACTTATCCAACCATTAATCGGCACCTTAAGCGATAAGACATGGCACCCACGATTTGGCCGTAGAAAACCCTACTTCTTTATAGGAGCATTGTTCTGTAGCATTTGTTTATTTCTTTATCCATTTAGCAGTACGCTGTGGATGGCAGCCGGCTTGTTATGGGTATTGGATGCAGCCAATAATACTGCCATGGAACCATATAGGGCTCTGATAGCTGATAAGCTACCGGCTTCGCAACATGCCACCGGCTTTTTAACACAGAGCTTTTTTACCGGCCTGGGTATCACCCTGGCTAATATATCATTATTTGTATTTCAGAAATATATTACCGGTGTACATGGCAGTATTCCGTATTGGGTATTTGCTTCATTTTTTCTTGGCTCTATTTGTTCCATCACCTCGGTGGGATGGTCTATTTACAAAACGCCTGAGATACCCCCTACGGATGAAGAACTGGCAAATTTACGGGCACAGAAGGGAGGCTTTGTTGAGCCATTCAAAGAAATTTTTCATTCAATAAAACACATGCCTTTGGTAATGTGGCAACTAAGTCTGGTATATTTATTTCAGTGGTATGCCTTGTTTTGTTATTGGCAAAATGCTTCAAAAAGTATCGCCTTATCTGTATGGAAAACCTCGCCAACTGAAAATAAAGCGTTGTACGAGGAAGCAGTTGGGTGGACGGGCCTTGTAAATGGGTGGTATAATATTGTAACGTTTTTATCGGCCTTTGCATTAGTTGGCCTGGCCCGTAAATACAGCCCTAAGAAGGTGCATTTTATTTGCCTGCTCATGGCTGGGATAGGGTTGGTAATCTTTCCTCACATTCAAAACAAATACCTGCTGTTTGCGCCGATGACCGGTTTTGGTATTGCGTGGGCAAGTATGATGGGTGTTCCATACCTGATGGTTGTAGGCGACATACCTAAAGAAAAATACGGTGTATATATGGGCATCATTAATATGATGATTGTGATACCCATGATTATGCAAAACCTGACCTTTGGTTTTGTATTGAAGCACTTTTTAAACAACGATCCTGGTAAAGCAATTACGTTTGCAGGTGTTTTTCTGTTATTGGCTGCAGCAGCAACATTGCTTATAAAAACGGTTATTCCCAAAGACGACCTGGAACTACCTATGCAGGCAGCGGCACACTAATTTTATTTTTATTGCATTGCTATAACACAAGGTTACCCCGGTTACTCTTATGGCTTATCAGGCAGATTTAAACCCATCATACCCCAAATAAATATTTTGTAACATGTACGATCATCAACTGTATTCTTTTTTGAATACTCAATTGGAAGATGCAGTAAATATATCGGGTAAAGACAATCTTTTTTATACCCGGTTTCTGGCAAACGCCGCTGAAATACAAGTGTTGTACAACGAGATTTATGGTAATCATCCCCATAAAGAAGCTGCCTTTAAAAAATTGGCAGAAACGATTATTTACAATTATAAAAGAAGGCCCGGTGTATTAATTGAACGCGATAATACAAAGATGGAAGAAGGCCACTGGTTTTTGACAAACAATATTGCGGGTATGAGCTTGTATGTAGACCGTTTTTGCGGATCGCTCCAAAACCTTGAATCCAAACTGGATTACTTTGATGAATTAGGTGTAAACTTTTTGCACCTGATGCCCCTATTTGAAAGCCCGGCTAACGAAAGCGACGGTGGTTATGCGGTTAGCAATTTTAGAAAGGTTGATGAGCGTTTTGGAACTTTTGAAGATTTGCAGAACGTGCAGGAGTCTATGCAGGCAAGGAACATGTACCTGATGCTAGATATTGTACTAAACCATACATCGAACAGGCACGAATGGGCAAACAAAGCCAGGCAGGGTGATACTTATTACCAGGATTATTTTTATTTTTTTGATGACCGCACTTTGCCTGATGAGTACGACAGAACAATGCCTGATATATTTCCGGAAAGTTCGTCCGGCAATTTTACTTATGTAGCAGAGTGTAATAAATGGGTGATGACGGTTTTTCATAGTTACCAATGGGATTTGAACTATTCCAATCCCAATGTATTTATTGAGATGCTGGATACCATATTTTTTTATGGCAACCTTGGAGTTGATATTCTTAGGATTGATGCGCCCGCTTTTATTTGGAAACAAATGGGAACCACCAG
This sequence comes from Segetibacter sp., assembly GCA_031428295.1. Lineage (GTDB taxonomy): Bacteria > Bacteroidota > Bacteroidia > Chitinophagales > Chitinophagaceae > Segetibacter. The sequence continues at coordinate 12,820 of JANPPB010000311.1, forward strand.
CCAAAATTTGCCACAGGCTCATGCCTTGTTACGGTTGATAAAACTTTGTGTGCAGGTTGCAACACCGGGTATGGCTTTGTTGGGCGAGGCGATTGTAGCGCCCCATGAAATCATGAAATACTTTGGCACAGGCAGGCACAAGGCACGTGAATGTGACTATGCCTATAATGCCACGCAAATGGCGTTGCAATGGGATGCATTGGCAACAGGTGAAATAAAAGTTATGATGGCAGCTCAACATGAAATACTTAAAAAGCCCTATGGCAC
>JANPPB010000312.1:0-1613 GCA_031428295.1 Segetibacter sp.
ATAGGATTGGGAAGTTTAGTAAGTGCAGGTTTTAATGCAGGCTATGTTAGTAAAAGAGTAGACTTTACCAAGCTTACTTTTGACAATCAATGGAACGGTAAATTTTTTGATGTAGCAGCGCCCAGTGGCGAGGGATTTCAAACCAACAGCCTGGGATATGTTTCTCTCGGTGCTGGTATAAACTACGCTTATTATCCTAACGAAAATACTTACCTGAATGTGGGCTTTAGCGCCCAGAATATCAACCGGCCAAAGGAATCTTTTTTCAGTACCACAGCGGTTGATGCCAGAGTGTTGCCCAGGTTTACCACGTTTATAAACGGGAGTTTTAAAAAGTCTGATGTTTGGATTTTAAATCCCAATGTATATGTTAGCAATGTGGGCAATGCATGGGAGGTTGTTGGTGGAATGAATGCTCAAAGAGATTTAAGCGGTGATGGTAACACGCAGTTGATTTTAGGTGCTTATTACCGGGTGAAAGATGCGATTATACCTATGGTTGGCTTTCAGCAAAATGGTTACAAGCTCACCTTTAATTACGATGCTACTACCTCGTCGCTAAAGCAATACAACAATACCAGGGGGGCTTACGAAATCTCAATAGTAAAGCAGGGTTTAATCAATAAATCGGCGGGTATCAAGTGTCCGGCTGTAAGGTTTTAAATTAAGTTCTTCTCATTATATAAAGAAAGAGACGGTTGCACAACATTGCAACCGTCTCTTTTTATGCGGGAACATTATCAAATAACGTCCCCGGTTCCATCATCGTTTTTAATGGTAAAAGGCCGCTTCTTCAAAAACTCTTTATACTTCTCATTTACTTCTTTTGATTGTTTTGTGCCATTAATAAAGAGCTCACCTTCTTTTATTTCAATTGAATATGGTTTTTTGGTATCAATTAAACCATCGTATGTCAACTTATTCATTAACGCTTTTGTTTCGGCCATCTCACCCTGAGCCTACTTCATTTCCTCCCGGGCCTTCTTCATTTCTTCTTTTGCATTTTTTAACTCCTCCTGCACTTCCTTATTAATCTTTTGTTTGTCAATATTTATGTCAAATTTTTCATTCTTTAGCTCAATCTTTAATTGTTCCATTTCCTTTTTCAACTTTTCCATTTCTTCTTTAGAAATACGAACGTCTTTCAGTTTCTTCTCAAATTCTTCAAAATCAACTTTTGCAAGGGCTTCATCAACCTGTTTTTGGATGTTCTCAATATTTACATTTTTTAGTTGATCGTTAATCTCATCAGTCATTTTTGAAAAATCCATTTTCTTAAATTGAACATCCAGTTCTGCCATCTGCTTGTCCAGCATTTTCATTTGCTCGTCTAATTGATTACTGTTGTAAATAATTTCATGTCTATTGCGTTTGCGGCGTGTGGTGGTATCGTCATCTCCTCCTGAGTAACCTTGCCGAAAAGATTTTTGGCGGATTGCGTTTGGTTGACGAAAAGCAGAAAAGCCAATGGCGGCTGCAACAAAAAGCCAATAAAATAACAAGTTTCGAAGCATTGAATGTAGGTCTCATGTTAGTTGACTAAGTAAGTTAAGTTAAACGAATTTGTTCGTATTATATATACGATGCATTTCGTACATTGGTATATTCGAAGT
>JANPPB010000313.1:0-5490 GCA_031428295.1 Segetibacter sp.
CTAAGCACAAAGGTCAGGGTGGCTGGACGTGGTACACGGGTTCGGCAGGCTGGATGTATCAACTAATTATTCATTCTTTTATTGGCTTAAAAAGAGAAGGAAATACTTTAAGCTTCACGCCTTGCCTTCCGGAGGAGTGGACACATTTTGAAATAAATTATCGTTTTGCAGAAACCAATTATCATATACAATTTATTCAAAGAGCATCTGAAGTTGAAAAAACAATGAAAGTGTTTTTAGATGGAGTTGAATTGATAGATGATATTATTTCATTGGTAGATGACAGACAAGATCACCATGTGAAAATTGAGTTGTTTACCAGCTTACACTCAACAGTTCCGACTGAGTTGCGGGTAAGTAGTTAATAGAATAAATGGTTCCTCGGTATGTAAGTTTAAAGTTTTGGAAAGCTTTTTGTACCAGGCATTCGAATTTCTATTAAGCGGCCGTTGCGTCGCACTCTTGTACAAAAAATATTCTATTGAGACTGGCTATTGAATTTTATCAGAAATATTTAATGAGTAATTTATATAGAGCAACACTTGCATTTGAAAGATTCGTCCGAACATAGAAAAGTCAGATACAACAAAATTATTTTTATGCTTAATTATTTTTTTGCTCTTATTATACTTCTTCATGGGCTTCTTCATTTTATGGGTTTTGCCAAAGCATTTGGCTATGGAAACATAACACAGCTCACTAAATTCATTTCAAAAGCCAATGGTTTTCTTTGGTTTTTCGCTTCAATACTCTTTGTAGTGGCAACAATTTTATTTTTACTTGAAAAAGAAAGTTGGCTGTACATAGCTGTAATTGCGACTGTTATTTCACAAATCCTCATCATAACAGTTTGGAAAGATGCAAAGTTTGGAACCATTGCCAATGTAATTATTTTACTGGTAGCCATTGCAGCCTGGGGCAATCTGCACTTTTAATCAACCTTCAGGAAAGATGTAAAATCCCATCTGTTGAAAATAAATAATTCTCAAACTGATTTATTAACCGAATCAGATATTCAATCCTTGCCCTTGCCCATTCAAAAATACATTCGCTATTGCGGCGTTGTAAACAAGCCAAAAGTAAAAAAGGCAAAGATTGTTTTTGATGGAGAAATGAGGGAAAAGGGTAAAGACTGGTTTACATTCAGATCTGTGCAGTATAATTTTTTTGATGAACCAACAAGGTTGTTTTTTATGAAAGCGAAGATGTTTGGTATTACGTTGCCGGGTTATCATAGTTACCAAAATGCCCATGCAACCATGCAGGTTAAATTGTTTGGTTTGTTCAATGTGGTTAATGTAAAAGGCATAGAAATGAACAAAGCGAAAACGGTTACAGTTTTTAACGATATGTGCCTGATGTCACCAGCAACATTGATTGACAAAAGAATTGAATGGGTGCCTGTCGATAGTTTATCTGCCAAAGCAACTTTTACAAATGGGGTAAATAAAATAACTGCTACACTTTATTTTAATGAGCAGGGACAACTGATAAATTTCACGTCAAATGATCGCTACGCCATCAGCGACATGAAGCGATACCGTTTTTCTACACCCGTAAAAGCATATATGCAAACAGACGGAAAGACTGTTTGGAAATACGGAGAAGCGGTATGGCATTATCCCGATGGAGAATTTGTTTATGGGAAATTTGTTTTGAAAAGTATTGAATACAATGTGATTGAATTTAAAAAATAAAAAGAACGTACTAAATTGCCAAATGCAAAGGTTTTCATTTCGACCATTTCTAAAAATGGGTAAACGTATTATGCTAATCCTACTCTATACTTTATTCACTTTGATACTCATTTTTATAATGGTGTTATGGGTATACAGCCCCGGGAAGCCTAAACCCTTCCTGGATGCAAACGGCAAGCTTTTGGTGAAGAGCATATCAGAGAAAATCTACATCAACATCAACGGTGTAAAGCAAGGGATGTTTATAAAGGGTAAAGATATGACAAAGCCGGTGCTGCTTTATCTTCACGGAGGTATGCCAGATTATTTTCTCACACAAAAATATCCTACAGGTTTTGAAGAGTATTTCATTGTCGTTTGGTGGGAACAGCGAGGTGTAGGAATGTCTTATCATACAGACATTGTACCCGAAAGTATCACACTGGAGCAGTATGTGTCGGACGTCATTGCAATGACGAATTACCTTCGACAACGCTTCGGCAGAGAAAAGATATACCTGATGGGCCATTCGGGAGGAACGTTCATTGGCATTCAAACGGCAGCAAAGGCACCACAATTGTACAATGCTTATATTGGTGTGGCTCAATCGTCCAATCAACTAAAATCTGAAAAACTTGCTTACGATTACATGCTGAAGTGTTTCAAAGAAAAAGGAAATAAGAAGATGGTTAAAAACCTGCAAGCTGCACCTGTAAGCATGACAGCAGGCATACCAAAAGGCTATCTTGCTTTGCGTGACGAAGCTATGCATAGTCTCGGTATAGGTACGATGCATAATATGCATTCGGTTATTACAGGCATCTTTTTACCATCCTTGCTATTCCGAGAATACACGTTGAGGGAAAAATTTAATTTGTGGCGTGCCAAGGCTAATTCAGGTGTTAGCATTCTATGGAATAAAATGTTATTAACGGATTTGAGCAAAGCGGTTCTAAAACTTGATGTTCCTGTCTATTTCTTTCACGGCATATACGATTACACCTGTTCCTACACAGAAGCAAAATCCTATTTTGAGCAACTGAAAGCACCGGTAAAAGGATTTTACACCTTTGAAAAATCTGCCCATAGCCCTATGTTTGAAGAACCTGAAAAGTTACAGCGTATTTTAAGGGAGGATGTACTGTTAGGTGCCACAGGCTTGGCAGATAAAAACTAAAGCGATAAAGAAACTTATCACTTGAACACAGCAGAAAAATTATGAATATAAATTTAAACCTTATCACCATCAAAATCATTCATACCACCATCTGGATTTTTTTCAATGTGGTGCTATTCTATATGGCTTATGCAGTCATCGTAAATAAAATAGATAAATTAGTTTGGATTGGTGTTGCGCTTATCTTACTGGAAGGAATAGTGTTGCTCATTTTCAGCAAGATGTGTCCGCTTACAATTATTGCCCGTAAATATTCTGGTTCTACTAAAAACAACTTTGATATTTATCTGCCCAATTGGCTGGCAAAATACAACAAGCTGATATATACAACCTTTTTTATCATCATAGTTTGTGGTATAGTTTATAGAATTTTAAACCGATAATTATGAATACAACAACACGAAACCTATTTCTTATTTTATTAGCATTGCTGGGGTTAGGGGCAATGTTCGGCGGTGGAGTATTGATAATTTCTCCCTCGGGTAAGCTATTTGGAATGCCTCTGTCAATGTTAGAAAATTCACCTTTCAATGATTTTTTAATTCCTGGCATTATACTATTTAGTTTGCTTGGATTGGCTCCTATCGGAGTAGCTTTAGCTTTGATAAAAGACCAGAATACAAGTTAGCCGAACTGTTTAATTTCTATACGGATATGTATTGGGCGTGGACGTACAGTATTTATATCGCCTTTGCTCTTATCATTTGGATACAACTTGAAATGGTATTTCTCCGTGCGGTTCATTGGTCACATACACTATATATGTTTTTTGCCATCGCAATTTTATAAGTCGCTTTGTTGCCACACGTTAGAAATCTATATAAAAAGTAAGGAAAATCATCTACGCCTATGTCTTCCAAAAATTTCGACATACAAGGCTTAACCAATGAACAAGTGCTTGCAGCAAGGGAAGAACATGGACACAACCGCTTAGAATATAAAAAAGAAAATGGTTTTCTGCTTGCCTTAAAACGCCTTGTAAAAGAGCCGATGGTGATTTTATTATTGGTGGCATCGTGTATTTATTTCATCAGCGGAGAACTGGGAAATGGGATTTTTCTTGCCTCTGCCATTGTGCTGATTTCAATTATTTCATTGTACCAGGATTCGAGAAGCCGTAATGCGCTGGAGAAATTAAAAACCCTTACGCAGCCCACTTGTAAAGTGATTCGCAGTGGCGAAGTAGAAGAAATAAAAAGTGAAGAATTAGTAGTTGGCGACAGTTTGATGGTAGAGGAAGGCACTTCTATTACTGCAGACGGCATCATTGTTCATTCCAACGATTTTTCGGCAAACGAATCTATACTCACCGGCGAATCCTTACCGGTTTACAAAGATGCCACCAAAGAAGATAATTTTATTTACAGTGGTACAACAGTAGCCAGCGGATTAGCCGTAGCCACCATTACAGCCATTGGCATTGATACCAGGTTAGGCAAAATCGGCAAAAGTTTAGAGAGCATAAAAGAAGAGAAAACACCTTTAGAATTACAGATAAACAATTTTGTAAAAAAGATGGTGATTGCCGGAGCCGTTGTGTTTCTAATTGTTTGGGCAATAAACTATTTCCGCTCGTACCATGCAATGGATAGTTTGTTAAAAGCACTTACCCTTGCCATGAGTATTTTGCCTGAAGAAATACCTGTTGCGTTAACCACATTTATGGCGCTTGGAGCCTGGCGGTTAATGAAGTTGGGCATTGTGGTTAAACAAATGAAAACCGTTGAAACGTTGGGCAGTGCCACGGTAATCTGTACAGATAAAACAGGAACTATCACCGAAAATAAAATGAGTTTGGCAAAACTTTTTGTGCTGGCATCACAAAAGATTTCCGATCCCGAAAGCACATTAAATGATGATGAAAAAGAACTCATCAGGCTGGCGATGTGGGCAAGCGAACCAATTCCGTTTGACCCTATGGAAGTGGCTTTGCACAATGCTTACGCCAAAATAATGTTGGCTGATGAAAGACCACAGTATAAAATGATTCACGAGTATCCATTGGATGGCAAACCACCTATGATGACCCACCTTTTTGAGAATACATCGGGCAAGCGCATTGTAGCTGCAAAGGGAGCACCGGAGGTATTGATGAATGTATGTAACCTGACGGCAGTTGAAAAGCAACAAATAGAAGTTGCCATTAAAACATTAGCAACAGATGGATATCGTGTATTGGGGGTGGGCGAAGCAAATTTTAATGGCAATAACTACCCGATAAAGCAACAGGAATTTCAATTTACATTTAAAGGCATTGTTGCCTTTTACGACCCGCCAAAGAAGAATATTCAAAAAGTATTAGAAGATTTTTATACAGCCGGAATTAAAGTAAAAATTGTTACGGGAGACAATGCCGCTACTACAGCCGCTATTGCCAAACAGGTTGGATTTAAAGGTTATGAAAAAAGTATAACCGGCAATGAGTTGATGAAATTACCAGATGCTGATTTGCAGCAAATCGTTTTAGATACAAATGTGTTTACACGAATGTTTCCTGATGCCAAACTAAAAATCATCAACGCATTAAAAGCCAAAAACGAAATTGTAGCGATGACAGGTGATGGCGTAAATGACGGACCTGCATTAAAGGCTGCTCACATAGGTATTGCCATGGGCAAAAAAGGAACAGAGATTGCC
>JANPPB010000314.1:0-1785 GCA_031428295.1 Segetibacter sp.
ATGTTAATGATATCATCTTCCTGGATTTTATCGTAGTCTTCTTTATTGGAAAAAGTTAATGCAAGCATACCTTGCTTTTTTAGATTGGTTTCATGTATGCGGGCAAAAGATTTTACAAGGATAGCACGAACGCCCAAAAACCTCGGTTCCATGGCAGCATGTTCGCGGCTTGAGCCTTCACCATAATTTTCATCACCCACTACAATCGAACCGATGCCTGCCGCCTTGTATGCCCTGGCAGTTGCAGGAACAGGTCCATACTCGCCGGTCAATTGATTTTTTACCCGGTCCACACTGTCATTAAAATTATTGAGCGCTCCAATAAGCATGTTGTTCGAAATGTTATCGAGGTGTCCACGAAACTTTAACCAGGGACCCGCCATTGAAATATGGTCAGTGGTACATTTTCCTTTTGCCTTAATTAACAAGCGAAGATTTTTAATATCGGTTCCTTCCCAGGCTTTGAATGGTTCCAGTAATTGTAAGCGCTGGCTTTCGGGGCTAACCAAAACCTGCACAGTGCTTCCGTCTTCGGCGGGTGCCTGATAACCTGCATCTTCAACTGAAAAACCATTGGGAGGCAATTCAATTCCTGTAGGTTCATCCAACATCACTTGCTGCCCGTCTTCATTGGTTAATGTGTCGGTAAGTGGATTGAAGGTTAAATTACCTGCAATTGCAAAGGCTGTAACTATTTCAGGCGAAGCCACAAAAGCGTGTGTGCCTGCATAACTATCATTTCTTTTTGCAAAGTTTCTGTTGAAAGAAGTTATGATAGAGTTCTTACGGTTGGGATCGTCAATGTGTCTTGCCCACTGACCAATACAAGGTCCGCAAGCATTAGCCAACACTACACCACCCATTCTGTCAAAAGTATCAAGAAAACCATCTTTCTCAACGGTATACCTAACCTGCTCACTACCGGGTGTAATGGTAAATTCAGACTTTGTTTTTAGTTTTTTATCAATAGCCTGCTTAGCTACTGAGGCCGAACGGCTGATATCCTCGTATGATGAATTGGTGCAGCTACCTATCAATGCAACTTCCAATACCTCGGGCCAGTTGTTAGCTTTTACTGCTTCAGCAAATTTGCTTATAGGCCATGCAAGGTCAGGAGTGTACGGTCCGTTTACATGTGGTTCAAGCGTGTTCAGGTCAAGTTCAATTACCTGGTCGTAAAAATTTTCAGGGTTTGCATATACTTCATCATCGGGGCGTAAATGCTGCCTTATGCCATCAGCCAATCCTGCAATATCTTCTCTGTCGGTTGACTTTAAGTAAGCGCTCATTTTTTCATCGTAAGCAAACACTGAGCAGGTTGCTCCAATTTCGGCACCCATGTTACAAATGGTTGCTTTACCTGTAGCGCTAAGTGCATCGGCGCCATCACCAAAATATTCAACAATAGCACCGGTGCCACCTTTTACAGTTAAGATACCTGCCACTTTTAATATAATGTCTTTTGAGCTGGTCCAGCCGTTTAGCCTGCCGGTTAATTTTATACCAATCAGTTTGGGCCATTTTAGTTCCCATGCAAGGCCAGCCATTACATCGCTGGCATCGGCACCACCTACACCTATAGCCAACATACCCAGGCCGCCGGCATTGGGTGTGTGGCTGTCTGTACCAATCATTAATCCACCCGGGAATGCATAGTTTTCTAATACTACCTGGTGAATAATTCCTGCACCGGGTTTCCAAAAACCTAAACCATATTTGTTACACACTGAGGATAGAAATTCATATACTTCTTTATTAGTGTTTAACGCTGTATCAAGATCTTCT
>JANPPB010000315.1:0-3416 GCA_031428295.1 Segetibacter sp.
CCGTTTTTATTGCGAATACCCGCAATATTTCTAACGGCACCATTAGGGTTTACATCAATATGAATGTTACCCTTCTCATCACAATATTTAAAGATTACCTGGTCATTTTTTTCCAACTCATCCAACACATGATCCTCTGCATAAAACCTGCCATCTCCATGTGCAATAGGTATTTGCAAGGGACCTGATTCAGCCAGATTTCCACCGGTCTTCAACCAAACGTTTTTGCAAATAAATTGTTGATTGGCATTTTGAAGCAACACTCCGGGTAGCAACCCACTTTCGCATAATATCTGAAAACCATTACACACCCCTAACACTTTTCCCCCTCTTTCGGCAAATTCAATTACACTTTGCATCATAGGGCTAAACCTTGCAATGGCACCACACCGCAGGTAATCTCCATAACTAAAACCACCTGGTAAAACAATGCAATCGCTGGTTGAAAACATACTAATGTCTTTGTCTTTATGCCACAGCATTACCACTTCTTTCTGCAGGGCGTTTGCTACTGCATCCTGCATGTCTCTGTCGCAATTCGATCCCGGAAAAACTACAACACCATACTTCATGTAATCAAATTTTTGTGTGATAACGGCCATCTATCGCTCCCCTAAACTTTCAGTTACCGGCTAATCAACCGGCTGTCTTTTTAATTTATGAGACATCAATTCCAATATCCATCATCATTAATTAAAGACGCTCACCGTAACTAAAACTTACAAAACGGTAGCTTTTAAGGGGCTAAAGGTAAAAAGGTAAATGTTAACCTTTCTTATATTTTATAAAACCCACCAGTTATTAAGCACGATAATAATAAAGAGACTCCAAAACATAATTTTAGGAAAGGTTTCTTTGCGTGGAAAAAGAAAACCGTTTGTCATAAATGGACTTACCGGTACACACCATAAAAGCAAACTGTCGAGTGTAGCATTTTTACTGATAAAAGGCAGCGGTAGCATTATTAATAACATCACCATTAACACGCCCCAGTTCTTGCGCACCTGTATCAACATTCTGCGGCTCTTGTCCTGAAAATAGTAAATGCCTATGGCGAGAAATAATAGTATCACCCCAACACTCACAAAAAATAAAGGCGTGGTCTTTACATCGGGCAGGTTAAGCTGCCATAGCGGAACATATTGTTGCAACTGCACCCAACGGTCGGTTAAAAACAAAAACATAAACAGAAAGTAAAACGGTGCACAAACCCCCATAAGCATTACCAGCCATTCAGTAATATTAAAGGGCCTTACCACCATTAGTGCAAAAATGGCAATTAATATAAGTAAGGTGGTCGGATGAAAAAAAAGTATGCAGCCACCAATGATCAAACCGATATTAAACAATAAGGTCTTAGGATTGGGACTATTGTACAGCTTAACAATTAGTGAGAATAACCAAATGATGAGCGTGTTGGCAACCAATGCAGGTGTTAACTGGTTCCAATCGGGAAAGATGGCTGTAATGAGGACATACACCATAGCTGTCAGGTAATTGGGCTTACTAAACATGCGCTGGTCGTTAAAAAGATAATTTAACCGTAACGCCTGGCTTACAATTAAAAAATGATACAGCAGTATAATTAATATGGATTGGGCCCCCGCAACGTAGTTTCTTAAAACTCTTGAAATGAGGCCATCATCGGCAATTGCTACAACCTGTGGCGGCATTACAAAAAATTGCGCATGCACAGCAATACTGAGCATCAACAGCCAAATAATAGTAATAGGGGATCTTTCTTTAAACAGTGCTACCACTTAAACAGCAAATTTTCTCTATAATTCAACCCGTGCAAAACAAAGAAAATTTCTTAACATACAAGGAATTATGATTTGTCGCAAACCTATCTGTTTGCCATAACGTGGCATAAAATCGTATCCCTTGTCAAGGTTTTTGAGGGTAGGATTACGCACAAGCTGACCATCGGGCTTTATGCTTTGATCGCTTAATAATTGCGTACGTTTTTCCTGCATATTAAAAAGAAAATGAAGCTGGTCGCCGGTATTCACCAACTGGTATCCAATGCTCGCATCGGATTCGTCATCCCATTGGCTTTTAACAATCATGTTGCTCCAATCTGTATGGCCGGTACTGTCAAACGACATGACCATTATGTTTTGCGCATGGTAGCGGTTTAATTGGTTTGAATTAAAATTATTAAAGCGATACCAGGGATAACCAGCCCCGTAAGGGCTAAACATATAAAAGTCTGACGGACGTAAGTATGGCGAGCCAAACATGTAACTGTTCCGGTTTAAGCCGCCCCTGCCGGTTGTAAAAAATGCTTCGGCGGCCAGCAGAAAACCACCATCTTTTTTGGGAATGATGTTCTTGATGAAATAATCATTTAATGCGGTTTTAAAGCTGTTCTCCCCACGGGCATCGTTCCTAAGGTTGTCGTCAAACTTTAGGAGGGTTTTGGTAGTAAGCGTAGAACTGTTGTTATTAAACACCGCAAGAAACAGCCCATCAATATTGCCTTGCCTGCTTTTGGTATAAAACGAAGTAATGATGTACCTGTTGGTAGTATTGTCAGGTTTAATGCGCAGATCGTCTAAATAACTTTCATTTAAGTCAACATTGGTAACACTAACCAGGCCATTTCCGTATGGCTTAACATATAAAAATAACTTTTGGATGCGGTCATCCTGACCACCCTGCACCGTACGTGCAAACACAAGGTTTCCCCTGTTATCTAATTGAAACTCCGTTAAATAATCATTTCTGTCAGGCATGTTTACCCACAACACCTGGTGGCCTTGCAGCACCAGTTCCTTGTTAAACAAAATGGTAGTTACAATGTGGATTTCGTCATTTTTGGTATTTATTTTAACTACGTTGATCAGTTGCTTGTCTTCGCTATTGATAACCGAATACAATTTGTTGCTCGTCCAAAAATTAATTCCAGTGGTGTCTAATATCATTGGATCGCCCACCTTTTTGCCGGAGCCATCAATCTTAACAGCCATACAATACACAACATTCTTATTCTGGTACTGGTAAAACATGTAACTAAAATCGGGGTAAGTCAAAAAGTCTGTATTGATCACCTTGTCAGGCATAAAATTGTACTTAATTTTATCCACCTGGTTCATGCTTGCATCGTACACCGCCATGGAATGGGCATCTCTTAGGTTTTTATAAATTAAAATATTGCCACCTACTTTGCCCAGGATTTCAAAGTTGGTTTGCCTTACGTCTGCCCGGTCAGGTTCAGAATAAATAACCTGTTGGGCAATACCTGAAATAGATAAAAATGTTACCAGTAGAAAAAGGCTATATCTGTTAATTAGCATGAATAAAAGTATTTTACAATAAACAAATGTAACGCCTGCCTGCCCTGACACTTGCCAATGTATCATTAAAACACAGCGCAATAATTGTTAAGGCTTTACAAAATAATCTTATTTCAA
>JANPPB010000316.1:0-1652 GCA_031428295.1 Segetibacter sp.
ATTGATTTTAACCGCCAAGGCCAGGGCATTATTTAAGGGAAGGTTTGCCGTCATCATGGAAGATATTCATGCGATGGCTTACCCGGTGTTGAGGCATAGGATTTTGATGAACTTTAAAGCAGAAGCCGAAAACGTAACCTCGGATGATGTTGCTAAAGAATTGTTGAGGGTGGTGCAACGAGTAAAGGGGAAGATTTAGTGGGAGCAAATGGTCAGTGGTCATTAGTCATTAGTCAATGGACAATAATAACTTATAACTCGTTACTCCACTCGTTACTCCACTCATAACTCATAACTCATAATTCATAACTCATAATTCACAACTAACAACTAAATCCCATGTCCCGCTTACTCGATCCAAAAGTTTTGATGGCCATCAAGGATTTACACCTTGCGGCCAAAACGACTGTGGATGGATTTATGGCAGGCTTACACCGCAGTAATGTTAAGGGTCCGGGTATGGAATTTAGCCAATACAGAAGTTACCAGCCGGGTGATGATTTGCGCAGCCTCGACTGGAAAATGTTTGCACGCAGCGACCGGTATTATATCAGAGAGTCAGAGATAGAGACCAGCATATCTGTAAGATTTTTGATTGATGCAAGTGGCTCCATGAACCATAAAGATGAATTGTACACCAAGCTTGAATATGCCAGGTACCTCGCTGCTTCATTGGGTTATCTGGCAATGCAACAGGGCGATGCAATAGGTCTGTATGTTTTTAAAGATGGTTCTATGTATTCGTTACCTGCCCGCCGGGATCATCAGCATCTTGCCCGTTTTATGTACCAGTTAGAGAACATCCATGCCGGGGGGGTTTTTACTTCACCCATTCAATATAAAGACATCTTTGCGGCTTCTTCAAAACGAGAGTTTTTGCTTTTCATTACCGACTTTTACCAGCAGGATAACGAGATATTTCAACTGCTCGATTCATTAGTTACGCTTCGCCACGAGATCACGGTTTTTCAGGTAATGGCCCAAAACGAAATGGACCTGAACTACAAAGGTTTTTCAACCCTGCAAGATTTGGAAACAAAAAAGATTATAAGAATTGATGCACCCGAAACCCGCAAGCAATATCAACAACAACTGGAGGCTTTTATAGCTAATGTGCGTATGCAGTTGTTGGATAAAAATATATCGTACAGGCTCATGAAAATGGATCAGCCAATTGACCAGGCCTTACGCGATTTTTTAAACCAGCGAAATAAACTCAAAACATAGCTTGTTCACTTTGTTACAACCATATTGGCTATGGGCAAGCGCTGCTATTACACTACCCATCTTCATTCATTTATGGAATGTAAAGCAAGGTAAAATAAGGCAGGTGGGCAGCATATCGTTTATACTGCAAAGCGACAGGCAGCAGGCAAAAAGCCTTCGATTAAAAGACCTCATTTTATTATTGATCCGTTGTTTGCTCATCATAATGCTGGCCTTGCTGCTGGCAAAACCTCAGTACACAAAACCACTTTCTGTACAAAGCGAGAAAGGGTGGATGCTGATAGAAAAGGCTCACGTAAAAGTTGCTTATGATGAATACAAGCCTCTTATTGATAGTTTAAACAATGTAGGTTTCCAGTTTCATTATTTTGAAAACGGATTTAAAAAGGAAGCCTTTACAACAGCACTACAGCAAGTTGATTCTA
>JANPPB010000317.1:0-1551 GCA_031428295.1 Segetibacter sp.
CCATAAGTTTCTTTCAAAAGCTCTTCCATTTTGGGGTGCAGGTATTCAAATTTGTTGGGGTGATGGTAACGGTATATGTATTGCTTCATCATACCGCTTTGCGACACACCCGGCCTTATAATGGAACTGGCAGCCACAAGAGTTAGATAATCATCGCACCGCAGCTTTAATAGCAATTGCCGCATAGCAGGGCTTTCAATATAAAAGCAACCTATGGTATCGGCTTTACGAATTTGTGCAGCAAGCAACGGGTCTTTTTTTAATTTCTCTACATCGTGAATATCAATGTGCGCACCCTTATTAACCCTAACAATCTCCACACATTCCTTAATGTGGCCCAGGCCCCGCTGGCTCAATACATCCAGTTTAAACAACCCAATTTTTTCTGCAACATGCATATCCAACTGGCAGGTAAAAAAGTTTTTCGGTGGCAGCTCAGTTACGGCATATTGATTTATGGGCAACTCGCTAATAAGCATTCCCCCTGCATGTATGCTTAAGTGGTTAGGAAAGTCTTTCAGCTTCTCAGCATAGTGGTATATCTGTCTTTGTATCTTGTCATCTTTTAAACGGCTTTGTTCCAGCAGGTCTATTTCTTCTTTGGGCAGGCCAAAAACTTTCCCTAATTCCCGCAATATAGCACGGGTTTGAAAGGTAGAATAAGCACCCAACAGACAAACTTGTTCATGTCCGTAACGGGTAAAAATATAGTCAATCATTTCATCGCGGTCAGCCCACGAAAAATCAATATCAAAGTCGGGCGGTACGGAGCGGTATGGATTGAGAAAACGCTCAAAATACAAATCGAGTTCAAGCGGATCCACATCTGTAATCTCCAGGCAATAGGCAATAATAGAGTTGCCGCCACTTCCTCTTCCCACATAAAAAAAGCTACGGCTTTTGGCATAACGAATAATGTCCCACGTAATAAGGAAGTATGCATTAAAGCCCAGGTCGTTAATAATTTTTAGCTCTTTTGCTACCCGGTCTTTTGCAATTTTATTTCGGGTTCCAAAGCGTCGTTTCATTCCGTCCAACGCAAGTTTCTCCAATAATTTTTTATCACCTGCTTTTGAATTCGAATAAATTTTTTTAGTCTTGTCGGTGCTGAATTCCATATCAATTGAGCAATTGTCGAGCACCTGCAATGTGGTAGTGATCATGGCAGGATGGGCACTAAAAGCATTGCACAATTCTGCCTGTGAAACAAACATTTCATGGGCTCCTGCTATCTGTTGGGGCTGTTGCTTGCTAAGAATGATGTTTTTATCAATAGCCCGTAACAGGCGGTGCACATTGTAAAATGTTTTGTTTTGAAAAGTAACAGGCTGCCTGATTACAAACTTTGAAGGGTGCAGGTGGGCATTCATACCATACAGTTTATTGACTTCGTTGGGCTGAACCCCAATTAGTTCGTTTTCGTGTAGGTGTACCGGTTCGTGACTGCCTAAACCGTAGATGATGTATACATCATTGGAAAATTGTGGCCTGAGTGGAAATTGTTTCTTTTGTTGCAGGTGCTCCGATAAAAAGCGATGGATAGCCAACAAC
>JANPPB010000318.1:0-5441 GCA_031428295.1 Segetibacter sp.
CTTAATTTTTTGCATAGCGGGCGCAAAGTTAATGGTTTCTTAACCCGGCATTACTTAATTAAACTTTAAATCCTCCCAATGATACTGTATGTTTTTGCGGCATATTTTGGAGTAATTAACCCATTATTACATTGGTTGATCATACAGGATCGAAAGCTATTTATCCTCATTAACAGCCAACTTACCAACCCATTGCCGGACAGCATTTTTCCTATATGGCGCGAAGCACAAACCTGGTATCCGTTGTATCTTTTTTTATTAATATTTACGTTGATCAACTTTGGCAAAAAGGCCGGCTGGTGGTTGTTTTTTTTCGGCCTTACCATTGCAATATGCGACCAGGTAAGCAGCGGTATTATTAAAGATTGGGTAGCCCGCCAAAGGCCTTGCAGTGCTCCTGAACTTGCACAACATGTACGACTGTTATTGAATAGATGCCCCGGCAGTGGAAGCTTCACCTCATCGCATGCAACCAATCATTTTGGGATGGCAGTATTCATCGTACAAACTTTTAAAAATTTTATTAAGAATGAAAAATATGCCTTGTATATATGGGCCGCCTCTATTTGCTATGCCCAGGTGTATGTAGGTGTGCATTACCCGTTGGATGTTTTGGGCGGAGCAGTACTTGGCTGTTTAATAGGTTATGCAACCTCCTTTTTTTATAACCAAAGATTTGGATTACTAACCCTGGAAGCCGGACAATTAAAAATTTAATAAAACAATTTTGACCCAGGGCACACGCATTAAAAATTAGGGTGGATTAATAAGCCTGATGTGCTTTGGGCTTGATAGAGTTTAATGCGTTTGCCTGAGATTTACCCCTGTCCCGTATACAAAGAGGTCGCGTTTAATCTTCAGAAATTTTTTCAGGTAACAGCCTGCCACCTTCTGCAATGTCCCTTTCGCCGCTTTCGTGGTATTCTGCATCCTGGTTTACATTCCACAAATCGTAGCGTTCCTCACCTTTTAAAATATTTTTAGCGGCTAACATGGCGGTCATCATACTGTGATCCTGGTTGTTGTACTTATGCATACCATTGCGACCCACAAGATATAATCCGGGATAGTTAAACAGTTCTTCGCGAATAATGTCAACATTACTCTTATATTCCTTATCGTACACAGGGTATGCCTTCGGCTGGCGAACCACATAACCATCTAACACCTCATTTGCCTTACCCAATCCAATTTGCTCCAGTTCCATTTTGCCTAACTCAATTAGCGCCTCATTAGTTGAGTTCCACATGCCATCGTCTTTAAAACAAAAGTATTCAAGGCCGTAACAAGCCATAGATGGGTCGGGTACCATGTATGGGCTCCAGGATTTAAAATTTTGAACCCTGCCCACTTTTACCGAAGGATCGTGGATGTAAATCCAGTTATCATCAAAAATATTCTGCTCCTTCAATATTAAAACAACCGTGATGAAATCGCGGTAATACAATTTTTGCGAGGCCTGCATAGCCTTACTGCTTACACCCGGTAGTATGTTGGGCATTAAATCTTTAATGGCAGCAGAGGATATCACGTAGTCAAAATTGTCTTCTATGGTTCCATCGGCACAGGTTATTGTCCATTGATGGTTTTCTAATTTCAAACCCTGTACGTAAGATTTCATCCTGATCTCTCCACCCATTTGCAATATCTTTTCTGCACAGGCCTCCCACATCATACCAGGGCCTTTTTTAGGATAACGAAAGGTATCGATCAGTGTTTTTATGACCTTGCCTTTCTTGTTTTCTGAAGGTTTTATAAAAGCATTTTTAATAGCAGAAGAAAGCGACAGTCCCTTAATGCGTTGAGCCGCCCAGTCGGCCGAAATTTCTTTACAGGGTATGCCCCAAACTTTTTCGGTATAGGTTTTAAAAAACAAAGTAAAGAGGCGTTTACCAAAATGATTGGTCACCCAATCTTCGAAATTCTGAGGGTCTTTTACAGGATGTATTTTAGTTTGTATATAACTGGCAACACAGCGTGCAGATTCTATCACGCCCAATTTTTGCAGGGCCTCCATGGCCGCAAGTGGGTAAGAAAAAAACTTTTTATTGAAATATATTCTACTGCTCCGGGGCCTTTCCAACAGGTCATCTCCCAGTATTTCGGTCCAAAAATCTTCAACTTCCTTCGACTTTGAAAAAAATCGGTGGCCACCAATATCAAACAAAAAACCCTTGTATGTTTCCGTACGCGAAATGCCCCCAACATATTGGGCATCCCGCTCAAATACAACCACTTGCTGCCCTTCCTTACACAATAAATAAGCTGCAGTCAATCCAGCCGGACCTGCCCCCAAAACAGCAATTTTCTTTACCTGTTTACTCATATAAAAACTGCAAGTTATAGGCTAAGCCATAAAATCATTTAAATACAATAGCCATAACGGGTAACAGGTAAAGCTGGTATGAATTTTTTTATCGTGCTTATGCATAGCTTTGCGTTAACCGAATAAATAATGACAGAGGTTTTAATAATTTTGGGTTTAATTATTTTGAATGGTCTTTTTTCGATGGCGGAAATTGCTTTATTATCAGCAAGAAAAGCAAGGTTGGAGGTACAAACACAAAAGGGAGATGCCAGGGCCAAAGAGGCATTAGCACTCGCCAACAATCCCGACAAATTTCTTTCTACCGTACAAATTGGTATTACCCTGATGGGTATACTTACCGGTATTTTTTCAGGCGAAAATCTTAAAGGAGGCATTGTATCCTTCCTGAACGGGTTTGACTTCTTAAAAAATAACAGCAGTACTATTGCCACCATAATTGTGGTCATTTTCATAACCTATTTATCTCTTGTAGGCGAATTGATTGCCAAAAGGGTTGGCCTGAGTAAACCTGAAAAATTTGCAAAATTGGTGGCAGCTCCCATGAAGGTGATGTCGTGGATCACGCATCCGTTTATTTGGTTATTGGGTAAAAGCACCAACCTCATTTCTACCATTTTCAACATTAAGCCAAACGACTCAGCGGTAACTGAAGAAGAGATAAAAGCAATTATAAACGAAGGAACCGAACATGGCGCTATTGAGGAAGCCGAACAGGAAATTATTGAACGACTTTTTCACCTGGGCGATCGTAACATTACCTCTTTGATGACACACCGCAGCGACATAGAATGGATGGAGGTAAACTCCAAAGTTGTTGATATTAAACAGCGGATGAGGGAAGTAGTGCATAGCACTTATCCATTATGCGAGGGTACTATTGACAATATAAAAGGCATCATAAGCATTAAAGATATTTTGTTGGCTGATGATGATAAGCCGTTAAAAGACCTGATGCAAACTGGAATGTTTGTGCCTGAAAACAACACAGCATACCAGGTATTAGAAAGGTTTAAGGCAGCGCATACCCATAGTTGTTTTATTGTAGATGAATACGGCAGCCTGGAGGGAATGATTACATTGAATGACATACTTGAAGCAATTGTTGGTGATATTACGCAGGAAGATTCTGATGATTATTCAATAGTGGAACGCAGCGATGGCAGTTATTTAATTGATGCGCAAATACCGTTTTACGACTTTTTAAGCCATTTTAATAAAACCGAATGGATGAACGAAGGAGAACATGAATTTGACACCCTTGCAGGCTTTATTTTACACCGCTTACAACGCATACCTCACACTGGCGACACATTCGACTGGAAGGGTTTCAAGATAGAAATTATAGACATGGATTCGCACCGGATTGATAAGATAATGATTACCCTAAGCGAAGAAATGAAAGAAACAATGGAATTATAAAAATTTAATATTTTCTACCGCAATAATCAAAATTGCCTGTCGTTTAACCTTTGTAGTCAATTTGATATTTTATTATAAACTACAAGGGAAAAACCAGGAAAATTTCATGATTAATCAATTGGTCCGCAGTGCAAGAAAGATTTTTAAACAGACTGTTTCAGCTTCCGATGTAAGGAACGACTTCTATTATAAGCGGATCTATTTTAAACGTATTCTTCTCTTTTTTAAAGCTATTAATGAAAGTGCGAAAAATGAAAACGCCCAACGCACGGCCACCCAAATCAGTCCTTTAGGATTAAGGTTTGGCTGTACGGTTAACCAGGTAAAGAAGGAAATGGGCAAACCTAAATACAGTTACGATAACGATAACAATACCGATCATCATAAGGTGTTGTTTTATCGCCGCACTTTTACCGACACCAGCTTATTGGTCCAACTCCAATTTTATAACAATCAACTGTTTTTTATTGGCCTGGATGTTATAAGAAGACTGATTGATGAAAATGAGAAGATTGATATCATAAACACGGTTATCCAGAAGTATTTAAACCAACCTTTTTTAAAAAGTGAAGCTTATCCCCTAATACAAGACCACCATAAAAACTCTATTGTAATAAATGACGATATTAATTTCTCAATCTGCTATGTAGGTGGAGATGTAAGTATAGAAAAGCAGAAAAAAATTATGAAAGCAATGGAAAACGTACTGATTGAAAAACCTGAAAAAGGTAGTATGTTTTATGCGTTTTAGAATTTTAAGACTTAACCAAAATTAAAGTCCCCGCTGTTTTGATAGCGGGGACTTTTTGTATACGGTAGCTGGTAATAATTGAGTTAAAAAAGGCGAAAGCAACAAGTTCATCAATAAAGATTCTCACTAAAAGCTCCATCCTAAAACCCTGTCTGGATACTCCAGTTTGTCGGTTTGCTCCTTATTATTAACTTTTGCATGTACCATGTTTATCTGGCTGCTATTGTATTCGTACAACAGGTTATTATTAATGTCCAACTTTTTTAGGGAGACAATATTCTTTACTTCAAAATAGCTCCAGGTGCTTCCCTCCTCCTGTTGATAGCCCTGGTATTGCAAGACTGCCGGCTTACCATCAATTGAAACCATCAAATGTTTAACAATGTATTCCCCTACTATTTTATCAGTGGTTGCTTTATTGGAGGGGTGTGATAAATCAACTTTACAGTGACAACTATTGGCCAGCGCCTTCTCAAAATCATCCGCAAAAATCCGTACGCTTACCTCTAAAGTTTTGGTGGAAGCATTGTGGTTTACTTCAGTCATACTTATAAAAAATGGATGCACCACTGCATACATGCCTATCCACATCCATTGAACCATCAATAACAGCATACTTTTATAAATAAGCTGCCAAATTACCGGTTAAATTATTATCAATCTATCAGACGTCTTTATCGGGTACCAATATTAATTTCTTCCTAACACTTACGCTAACTTTTTCTTAGAACATAAAGCTGTATAATATGTACCGGAGGTAAAAAAAGAGACCCTTGCGGGCCTCTCTATCAAAAAAGAATAAAAACAATTTAAAACCCGCTAACATTTAAGCGGCCACCGGTAACGGTCTTGCCACTTAAAGAAGCTGTAGGTACTGCACTGCTCAATACAGCGCTTTTAATGGTAGATGCACTTGAACCGGGATGATAGGCCGCATACAGA
>JANPPB010000319.1:0-3761 GCA_031428295.1 Segetibacter sp.
GAAGGCATCCAGGAAAAATACAATGCAGAATTTTATCCCTTTGAAGTTCGTGAGAGCGGCGGAGGCTGGCAGTTTCTCACCAAAAAAGAATTCCATAAAACAGTAGGCCAGTTAAATGGCGATAAATTTTTAAAACGCCTCTCCAATGCAGCATTGGAAACGCTGGCAATCATCGCCTACAAACAACCCATAACCAAAGGCGAGGTAGAAGCTATTCGTGGCGTTAACAGTGATTACTCCATACAAAAGTTACTGGAGAAAGAATTGATTGTCATCAGTGGAAGAAATGAGAATCTTCCTGGTAAGCCATTGGTGTATGCTACGTCAAAAGCTTTTATGGACTATTTTGGCATAAACAACACAAACGACCTTCCCCGCATAAAGGAAGTGTTAGCCGAACAGCTTATTGAAGCTACCGTTGTAAACAGTGCTTTAAATGCCCACGAAGACCAGGCTTTTAAAGAAGCAAATGTAGATGATCGCCCAAAGGCACAACGTGAATTGTTTGTTGCCGAAGATGAACAAATGACACCTGCGGAGGAAAGTGAGGGAATGGAAGATTTGCAATCTGCTGATATTTCAATAGAATTAGGTTCTATGGCTGAAAAGGAAGTAAATTTAACTACTGAACTTAATCACCAAAAACCCGAACCAAATATGGATACTAATGAAGAGATGGCTCTCGATGGAAATCCGTCGCCGCCAAAATTGAAAACTGTAATTAATCCAAGTATTGTTTCGAATTTAGATGCAATACCTGAAACTGATAATCTACAAAGAGAATCACCTCAGGACATGGCTATGAATGATAGCCCACTTATGGAAAAAAATCCTTCTCCCCCAAGATTAGATTCAACAATTGATAATGCCTAAACAGTATTAAGTAGTGGTATGTAATTGAAGTTGCACGAATAATTTTTGATTGTACTTTCGCTTAAATTATGCAACCGCCACTCTCCAACGAACAACTGATTGACATTGCCAACCAATTTGGCACTCCTGTATATGTGTACTCAGCAGATCAAATAGCTGATCAGTACAATAAGCTTAGTAATGCTTTCTCCAAAAACGATGTGGTGTTTTTTTACGCCTGCAAAGCGCTGACCAATGTTAATGTATTGCGGTATGTAAAATTAATTGGAGCCAGTGTTGACTGTAGTTCTATCAACGAAGTAAAACTTGCTTTGCATGCAGGTTTTCAACCGGCAAATGTGTTATACACTTCAAACGGTATTGACTTTAGCGAGATAGAAGAAGCAAAGAACCTTGGCGTGAATGTGAACATCGACAGCCTTTCAAATCTTCAAAAATTTGGTGAGAAGTTCGGTCATACTTACCCCGTGAGTGTTCGGCTGCGACCTAATATTCTGGCTGGCGGAAATTTAAAAATTTCAACGGGTCACGACCGAAGCAAATTTGGTATTCCGGTGGAACAACTCAGCGAATTGTTGCAAGTTGTAGCCACACACAACATATACATCAGGGGACTGCACATACATACAGGAAGTGAGATTAAAGATGTGGAAGTGTTTGTAAAAGGTATTGAAGTCTTGTTTGAAATGATACCATCGTTTACAGAGCTGGAGTTTATTGATCTCGGTGGTGGATTTAAAGTTCCCTACAAAGATGGCGATGCGGAAACCGACATTAATCTATTAGCTCAAAAAGTAAGTGAAGCCTTTGCGGATCACCCAAACCCTAATGGTAAGCCCTTACAAATTTGGTTTGAGCCGGGCAAATACCTGGTTAGTAGTGCCGGCTATTTTATTACAAGGGTAAACGTTTTAAAGCAAACAGCCGCCACAATTTTCGCCAGCATCAATAGTGGTTTCAACCATCTCATCCGGCCTATGTTTTACGATTCATATCACCGTATCGAAAACATTTCGAATCCTTTGGGGGATGTACAAAAATATTCGGTGGTGGGTAATATTTGCGAGACAGACACCTTTGCATGGGATAGGGAATTAAACGAAGTAAGAGAAGGGGATTACCTGGTATTCTACAATGCCGGTGCTTATGGATTTGAAATGTCGAGCAACTTTAATAGTCGTTTGAAACCGGCTGAGATTTTGGTAAAAGATGATAAATGTTATGTGATACGTAACCGGGAAGTATTTAGTGATTTGTTAAGAAATCAACCGGAAGTCGATTTTTAGTCTTCATATATTTCTTCGATAGCCTTGTTCAATTATAAATTTTTTAGATTTTAGCGTTAAAGAGTGCCCTCCAACAAATCCATTTGGCAACTATAAACAAAGCAAAGCATTTTCTTAAAACCCGGTAAGGGTAGTAAATGTTTATGAAATGTAGTTATTCAAGTAAAGCCATGCTATTAATTATTGTATTGTTCCGATAAAAATGCAGTTGGAGCTTATTGAATACATTAGGCCATAGCTTTGAATATTCATTTACAATTAAGTGTTGGTCTGATACGTTCAAAATAGCGACGGTTACCAAAATAAACGCAGGATTAGAGCACATATTTTACCCGGCTTAAGTAAGTATGCCTCAACGTTTCACTATTTCATCCTTTGGGAGCATAACGATTTTAATTACTATTACTTAGCTAAGTCCGCTTCATTAATAGTAAAATGCACTCCATTAGTACAAATCAATATATATTTTTATAGAAGCTTCTACAAAAAATAATTATTTATGATTAAAAATGTAGCAAAAAAAATTATTCGCTGGTCAGTAACAACAAGCCTTTTGTGTTTTCCCAGAGCAAAAATTAAGAAAGCCATTTTCTATGCTATTCAAAGTAAAAAAGGACGTTTCCTATTTATAAATGATATCATACGCATAAAGTCTATTTATAACCCAGAACTTCTTAAAGTCAGAGATTTGATTGGGGAAATAAAAAGAGAAACTCAAATGTTATTGGATGAAGTAGAAGCTATTCAGATATTCAGGTCAATCAGGCAAACATCAAAAATAGAAGGAGATATTGCTGAAGTGGGTGTTTTTAGGGGAGGAAGTGCAAAACTTATTTGTGAAGCTAAAGAAACTAAAAATCTTCACTTGTTTGATACGTTTAAAGGTCTGCCGGCATTAACCCGGGAAGATAGCCCCAGGTTATTTTATGAAAATCAATTTTCTGCTTCGTATGATGAGGTTACACATTATTTACAAAATTATCAGGATGTCTATTTCTACAAAGGACTTTTTCCATCAACTGCAGGACCAATAGCCCACAAAAACTTTTCATTTGTTCATATTGATGTTGATTTATATGAAGCCACACTTGAATGTATAAAATTCTTTTATCCCCGGTTGAATAAAGGTGGAATTCTGATTTCACATGATTATGGATTTGCCTCAGGAGTAAAAAAGGCATTTGATGAATTTTTTTATGATAAACCTGAACCAATTATTGAATTGGAAATGTCCGGTACACAATGTTTGATAGTAAAAATATAAACTTGTTGGTTTTGCAGTCTCCTGGTTGCAGTTTAAACATTCCGGGATAATACTCTGAATAATACATTTTTAAAAGTACCCTCATTCGCAAATTCTTTTAACTGGCATTAAAATTTCCTTTAAAAACTGTCTCATTAGAATTAGACTTTTAAAGTTTCAAACAAGAGCATTTTAAACTGGCCTATAGTATTAGAACCAACTTGCATTTTTTACGTATGTGATAGGTATTTTCTCAACTTAAATTTTTTTTATAGTAAAGTATTCATTATTAGCACGGGATGAAGCAAAACCTGGCAAAGAAGAGGCGGTTGAACAATTTTTGAAAAGTGCTCTTGCTT
>JANPPB010000320.1:0-3653 GCA_031428295.1 Segetibacter sp.
TTACAGGGTCAGATTTCCTTCGATACTATCATCCATTGTTTTACCAATAATTGCCCCAACGGTTCTTTTAATAAGGGCTACTGCCATGTTATGTTTGGTATCCCAATAATAGCCGTCAATAGGTTCAACTTTAATAACTGATATACGTGGATCATCAATCCCTCCCGTGAACCATGTTTTTAGCATGGGGTTCCACAGCTCTTTTATCTTCTCTTTATCCTGGCTAACCGTTGCTACACCATACACACTTAAAAAGTCAGAATAGCTTGAGCCCTGGAACAACAATTGCACCGAGGGATCATGGGCAACTTCATCATTTTTATGGCTGTCGCTGGAGCTCAAAAACCAAAAATTTCCTTCGTCATCCAATTTTTGAACTGCCATCGGTCTGGTTACAAACGGCTGCCCGGTAGTGATCTCTGTACAAAAAAAACAGGTGGAAGCTTTATCTACCAATACCCTCATTTTTTCAACAGCCTCAGGCCCGTTTAGGTTCTCAAAGTTTTCTTCTTCCTGTTGTTTGTTAATGCTATCCATAGAAATTTTAATACATAAAATAACAAAAACGATACCACCAGCAATTATGGTTTACAGTCTTATTTAACCCTGGGGTATTCCACAATAAATCACTTTGTAAAGCACTTTTGTTTAAGAAAAAAATGTCGGCACAGCATATCATAAAACGATCTCCACACATCATTCTCTCTTTACGTTTGGTTATAATGGGATCGGCATTTCCACATTGTGAAGCATTGATTGCGACGCTCCATTCATCTTCAAATTCTATTGCAACAGGGCTTCTCAAAAACTTGTGTTTTTTGTTTTAACCTGGCGAGGATTTTATTTTACGGTAGTCTTAAAGACTACCGTAAAATTTGAGAAAGAATTTTACCGGGAACGCAAAACAATGAACCTTAAGTACGCGACATCGAAGGGTTTCGATAAATAAATGTGACAATTGTTCTGTAGTTATAGCTTTTTTTAACCGCTTTAAGGGTTTCAGAAAAAATAATAATGATTAATGATTTTAGTTTGCGAAAGGTCAGGAGTTCTGAAATTCCGGGAGGCATAATAAGTGACCTTACCTGCCAATACTTTATTTTAATATAGTAACCGAACCGGTATTAGGCAGCCTGCCGTTTTTAGGATTGATAATATAGTAGTACACTCCAACCGGCAACGCATTTCCTTTTAAAATACCATTCCATGGCTGGCTATACCCTGAACTATAAAAAACTTGCTGGCCATAGCGGTTAAAAACTTCAACCGTACAGCCGGGATACGATTCCAGGTATTGAATAATCCATGTATCGTTAATGCCATCGCCGTTAGGGGAAAATGCGGTAGGGATGCCAACTGATTTTAAAACTGTAACTACCATTTCGTCGGTTGACGAACAACCACCCGTACCTGTTGAGGTAAGTTTATAAGTAATGTCAGCAAAAGGTATGGTTGTAGGTTGAAGTACTTTGGTATTATTAAGATAGATGGCCGGTGTCCACAAATATTGCAAGGCATTACCCGAAGCACTTGCTTTAATAATAGCATTTCCACCCTCCAGCACTTTCATATCAGGCCCGGCATTTACTACAGGGAATGAATGCACCACTATGTTTTTTATGATGGTGTCGCTATTACAATTTTGTTGGTTCTTTATGTATAGACTAATGTTGAAGTTTTGCGCTGAGCCATATTTTCTTGCAGGGTTTTGAAGTGTTGAAGTGCTACCATCACCCAAATTCCAAAACCAATTGGTGATGCTTCCGGAGCGGCTGATGCTTTTATCTGTAAAATAAAAGGTTCCTCCCAGGCAGGTATCTGTTGGCGTAAAACTAAAGTCAGCCTTTGGTTGCGGGTAAATAGTATTGATTTGCTGCGCAAGAGAATCGATACAATTGTTGCCGGATGTAACCCTCAACATAACCGTGAACGGACCGGTAGCCGAAAACTGATGAGCAGGATTTTTAGCAGTTGATGGCGTAGCATTGGCTACATCACCAAACTTCCAGCTATAAGTAAACTGGCTTTCGGTACCATCTGCTATAGTTGAATTATCGAAGAACTGCCCGATACCATTGGGCAGGCAAACAGATGGCATCGAAAACTTAATCTCCGGCCTGGGATGCACTACTAATGCGGTTGATTGAACCGTACTCTTGCATCCGCTGTCAGTTATTACCTGCAACCTGATGTTATAATTTCCACTTGCATTATAAGTTTTTACCAATGGAAAATTGTTTTTGATTAGCGTATCAGGACGATTACCGAGGTTCCATATCCATTGCGTAATCTTATTGTAGATGGTCTTTGATGAGTCGGTAAAAGTTATACCCCCATCAACACAGGTAATTGCTGAGTAGGCAAAGCGTGCTGTGGGCGATGGCCATACCCGGATGGTTTGACTGGCCGAATCGACACAACCTTTGCCGGTGGTGTAAACATATTTCAGGTTATGCATGCCGGTATCGGTAAGCGGAGGTGTATAGTTGCCATTCACTGCAACTCCTGCCCCACTCCATGCACCCGTTCCCGCAACACCACCATTGCCCGGTGTTATTAATTGCCTTACCGAAGCATCGTAGCAAATACTTGCTAACATTGGAATAGTAACCAATGGTGAGGCATTGACCGTAACGGACTGTACACTTTCATTAAAACAGGTTTCGCCAGAAAATGCCTTCACTTTTATTTGGTAAACTTTAGTGTTTTGTAATAAAGGATATTGATGCGCAAAAAGGTCGCCGGTTTTGGGCACTAAAAAGGTATCTGCTTTCACCTGGTTATTTTGAACATCCCAATGAACAACTATACGGGTTACAATACCAAAATCAACAAAAGAGGTATTCTTAATTTTTACTGCGGTATTGCTGCACAAAAACTGGCTGTTCATAACCTCGAAAGCTGATTTAGGAACGGCCCCGTTTACTACAAAATCTTTTATAATCGTATCGCGGCAACCGGCTGCCGATGTAATAGCCAGCCTTACATTGTAATTGCCGGTGGCTCCATATTTATGACGGGGGTTTTGTAAGGTTGATGTATTGCCGTTTGCACCCGAAGCCAGCGGATCATCAAAGTTCCAGCTATAGGTAAAAGCAGAAGAACCACTTTTAATATAACTACTGTCTGTAAAAGTGGCAAAGGCATCGTTCAAACATACATAGGGCTTTATAAAGTTTGCCACAGGTTGCGGATTTACTTCAATCACTTTTGTCAGGGTATCGGCCAGGCATCCTTTGTCAGTTTTTACCGCAAGACGAATAGCATAACTTCCTGCCGAATCATAGGTCTTTGTAAAAGGATTAGGATTGGTCAATAAAGAAGTTGTTCCGTCTCCAAAATTATAAAAATAGCTATTGATGACACCTGAACCCGCTTGTGAGCTGTTCGTAAAAGTGATGGCCTTTCCTTCGCAAATAATAGATGAAGTAGTAAACGAGGGAACAGGTAATGCATTAATAACGACAGGCAATTTCATGGTATCCGAAATACAACCTGAAGCACTTTTTATAAACAAGCTCACTTCATAATTTCCAGCCTTTGCAAAGGTTTTAGAAGGGTGTTGAAGATTGCTTGTAGTACCCTCGCCAAAATTCCAATACCATTCTTTTACGGTGTTACCTGTTGCTGTGCTGTTATCAGTAAAGTTGATG
>JANPPB010000321.1:0-3144 GCA_031428295.1 Segetibacter sp.
ATAGTTACCAATACTGCGAACAGAGTAACCGCCGACCGTCATCACCTGGTGTAGCTTTAGAAGGGCAGCCTCCGGGGCAGGGGCTAATTTTTTTTCATAATCTTTTTCATAATTAAAAGTTTTAGAACATTAAGTTACGAAAGGAACAAGGTGTTTGTGTTTCCCGAGGAACGAGGGTTCGGTTCAACAAAAGGTTTGGCAATATGGTGGCAGGACGTTGAAACTTCGGCTGTGTGCTACTATCAGCAGCAGTTCCAGCCGACGGTTATCTATGAGCTTTTATTTATTATCTTCATCTTTAGTTTTTTAATCAGCTTCGGTTGTGGGCTGACAGTTATAAAATACCACCACATCGCCAAGCCCTGGTCGTTAGCGGTAAGCTGCTTCGACAACCTCAATTTCGATAAACGTTCTATATTTTGTAACTTCGAAATTGAACAAACACATTAGACAATGAAATACGGCGCTATCAATATTGACCCAGAAACAATGGGTGGGACACCAGTTTTTACTGGAACACGAGTTCCTATTCAAACCCTTTTTGACTATATGGAAGGTGGTGATGACCTTAATGAATTTCTCGATGACTATCCGACTGTTACAAAGGAAGCGGCTATTCAAGTTTTGGAAATGGCAAAAAAATCATTGACGACCGAAAAGATGCTTCATGAAAATTTTGCTTGATGAAAACTTACCCAAACAGCTTAAAGCAGATTTTGGACCCGATTATGAGGTGAAAACCGTACGAGATATGGGATGGTTGGGCAAAAAGAATGGCGAGCTTTTGGGACTTATTGTTTTTAACGGCTTTGACTTTTTCGTTACGATTGACAAAAATCTGCGCTATCAGCAAAATCTTGACCGCATTGAATTAAAAATATTCCTCCTATTAGCAATTAATAATCGTAGAGAAACCTTACAGATACTTGTTGAAAAAATTAAAGAGAAGATAAAAGAAGGCAACTTGCAAAAACTAAATGAAATCTCTTAATTTATACCGCCTACCGCTAACATTAAGCGGAGTAGACGAAAAGGCCCCAAACGAAGCCCCGATAAGAAACAACTTATCGGGGCTTTTTGTTCTACTCCTTGTTTGACCGTAGCCGGCCTGCTCTTAGGGTGCAAAGTAGCCTTGCATTTTAGCCGGGTTGTGTACGCTTAGTACCCATGCAATATGGCGCTGTGGTAGTTCAGTGTTGCTGGCTGTAGTAATTGCGCCTTTGCAGGTGTTCTTCATCTGCACATTAGTCTTCTTGTGGAATCATCTGCATATTCCGCTCCAAACTGAGCCACCATTCCGCTCAAAGTGAGCCACCTTCAAACTACACTCCAATGGCCCCTTAAAAGGCATCAATAAAATTGGATTCCGGGCAAACTGAGCCACTCATAACAAAGATGGCTTTATGACATTCCGGCGTAACTGAGCCACCCGCCACGGCGGTAGGATTTCTGGTAAGAGCGTACACATTTCATTACTAAGTAAGCATTCCTTTACTGTTCAAATAAAACAGTAAGGAGATGTCCAATAAACTGGTAACAATGCAACAGGTACGCACCATCATTCAACTATTACAGAAGGGTTATTCAGGTCGCAAAATATCAAGGGAGCTTCAAATATCCCGCAACACTGTTAAGCAGTATACAGATCGTTTTTATGCATGTGCCTTCAGTCTTGAAGCATTGCAACAAATGGACGATGCAGGGCTTAGCATTATTGCCTATGCTGATGCCGCGCAGATGCAAGCCGATAGCCGCAATGGAGATTTTACAAGCCGTATTTCTTATTTTCTTGCAGAACTAAAACGCACCGGTGTTACCAAGTATTTGCTTTGGCAAGAGTATAAAAAAGACAATGCCGAAGGATATGAATACTCACAATTCTGCGATCTTTTTGCACAGTATAGAAAGATGCATGAGGCCACCATGCATTTCAAGCATCAGCCTGCCGGTGTAATGATGATTGATTTTGCAGGCGACATGATAAGCTATGTAGATAAGGTAAGCGGAGAGGTTATAAACTGCCCGGTATTTGTTGGCGTATTGCCATATAGTGGCTACAGCTTTGGCGTAGCGCTACCCAATGCCACACAGCCCAATGTTATAAAAGCCCTCAACTTATGCCTTGCATATTTTGGTGGCGTACCGCACAGTATTATGTGCGATAATATGAAAACCGCTGTAAGCAAAAGCTGCCGCTACCAACCCGTTTTTACCGACACTTTAATACAATGGGCGCTGCACAACAATACCAGCTTGCAGGCTGCCAGGGTGCGTAAGCCTAAGGACAAAGCATCGGTAGAAAATGAAGTAAAGCTGGTGTACCAGCGCATATATGCTCCCTTGCGTGATAAAACGTTTTTTAGTCTTAATGAATTGAACGCACATATTGTAGAGCAACTCAAAGACCATCACCAGCGCCCCTTTCAAAAGAAAGATTACAGCCGAATGGAGTGTTTTATAAAGAATGAAAAACCCTTGCTTCTTCCCCTGCCATCCGAACAATATATTATCAAACATGCAGCAAAGGCAAAAGTGCAAAAGAACTATCATGTTACCCTTGGTGAGAACTGGCACCACTACAGTGTACCCTTTGGCTTTATTGGTAAACTGGTCAATGCCGTTTATGATACTGATACAGTAGAGATATACTATCAGCATAAACGAATCGCATTGCATAAGCGCAGTTACAAGCCTCATGATTTTACTACCGTTAAAGAACACATGCCCGAAAGCCACCAACGCTACGCTGAGCAAAAAGGATGGACAGCAACTTACTTTTTAGAACAAGCCGCACAGGTAGGCCCATCTGCTCACCTCTACATACAAGGTGTATTAAAGGCAAAAAGATTTACAGAGCAAACATACAATGCATGTCTTGGTATCCTGCGGCTGGTAAAAGCATACTCTGCCTTGCGTGTAGAAGCGGCCTGCAAGCGGGCATTAACGGGGCAACACTACAGCTACACCACCATCAATAATATCCTTATCAACAACCTCGACATGCTGCAGTACGAACAACCTTTATTATTCAATATGCCACAGCACAATAATTTAAGAGGACCAGAAGCGTACAATTAAATTTTTCTTTTTATGATACCAGCAATAGTTTTTCATAGCATCATCGTTGCTACGCTCAGTTCAAAG
>JANPPB010000322.1:0-2834 GCA_031428295.1 Segetibacter sp.
CATCTATTCTCACGATATCTCTTTAAACGCTTCTGCAAATGCCTGCATCTCGTCCATGCGGCCGATGCTAATTCGGCACCAGTTCTTGTTATTGAATTCCCAATGGCGCAGACCAACACCCCGTTTCATCATTTCATCAGCAAAGCGTTCGCCAGGCATATTAATCGGGAACATAACAAAATTGGTTGACGAGGGTATGTAAGTGTAGCCTTCAGTTTTTAAAACCTGGTACAAAAATTCTTTACTTGCCATCGTTTTTTTCAAGGCCCCATCTAAAAATTCGCGGTCCTGGTAACTGGCTAATGCGGCTTGTATTGCCGGGGCCGACATACACCACAATCCACTGGAGTAGGGCTCTAATTTAGTAGCTAAATCAGGCGGTAAAACTGCATAACCAATGCGTAAGCCTGCAAAGCCATATAGCTTTGAAAACGTACGGGCTACAATCACATTATGACCCTGCTTTACACAATCAATCATGGTACTTGCCCTGGGTTCGGGCAGGTAATCTATGTAAGCCTCATCCACAAAAACCGTTGTTTTTTTAGACACCCGCTCACAAAAAGATTTTAACTTCTGCGTATCTACAAAGGTACCTGTAGGGTTATTCGGGTTACAGATGTACACCAGTTTGGTGTTTGCATCTACTGCCTTTTCCATTGCATCCAGGTCTAGTTTAAACTCTGGTGTCAGCGGTACTTTAACCCATTTGGCATTTATCTTTTGGGCACGGTCAGGTAAGTCGTCATAAGTTGGATCACCGGTTACAATGTTGCCTCCATCTTTACTAAAATAAATTGCGGCTGCAGCTAATATGGCCGACGAGCCGGCACTCATAATCAACATTTCAGGCTTCAATCCTTCGAAGGCTACTATCTTTTCAGCAAGCTCCTCACCACTACGCATGGGGTATTGATAGCTGGTGTTCATCGATTCTATAATTGCTTGCTTCGCTTTTTCCGATGGACCAAATGGATTTTCGTTTGCAAATAACCGGGCTTTTAATTTTGGTCTAACCGTTTCACCAAAATCAAAATCATTCATTGATTGATACGGTAAGTTTGGGGCTGCAGGGGCAGCCACAAGGTTGTTCCATTGGGGTAGTACAGCAAGACCGCCGGTTAACAGCGAAGTAGCTTTTAACCATGTTCTTCGGTTCATTGATTGTGCCATAACGTTAGTTTAAAGATGAAAAATTTTTGTTTATAAAAGCATTGCTTTAACTGGAGGGCAATTCGTAGATAATTCTATGAAGCTGATGGGTAAACCATTCGTTGTTCCGTTACTCTTGCATGAATATCTGTTACTGTTTTCCTGGCCGATTCAAAAGCCCCAGCCATCCATGCATTCAGGTAAGTCATGTGTTCTCCTGCAAAATATACATTCTTTTCCGGCGGCAACAATGCCCTGTATAAAATTCGCCTGTTTTCGGCATTATACAATGCCCACCCGCCCAAATTATATGGTGTTTTATTCCAGCTTACTGAAAACGAAGTTTCAAAAGCACTGTCGTATTGGGGGTGAATCAGCCTTCCCTTTTGTAAGGCCAGTTGTTGCCTTTGCAGGTAGTTTAATTCGCTAACCCGATTGCTCTTTTCGTTAAAATTGTAATAACCAATCAGCACACCCTTTTTGCCGAGGTAATCATTGCTCGGGTAAAATATTTGGGTAAGTTCATTATTGGTATGGGTGATGCCTCCATAAATCTGTTCGTCTTCTTCCCAAAAACGGCGCTTAAACTGCAGACCTATTTTTGAGGTACTGATGTAGGGTATGTAATCAATGGCCCGGCTAACATCCGACGAAAAATTGTGCTCAATGTTGCTTAAGACCGGCAAGGGAATGGTACAAATGCACAGATCACCCTTCAACTCAAAATTGCCTGTAGTGTTTTTATATTTTATGGTAACACCGGTTTCTGTATTATTAACCGATGTAGCTTCAGATCCGAATCGTATCATTCCGGGGAGTTTTTTTTCCAGGGCTTTGGCAATATTATCCATGCCCCCAACCGCCTGCAACATGGTCATTTGCAATTCGTGTACGTACTCCGATACATTGTAAAAATCCGGCTCCATTAATCCCGAACTTATGATATCAGCAAGCTTATGGGGATCCGAAATTTTACCTTCTTTCGCACCTGCACCAGGGTGCTCAATATAGCCACGCCGGTCCGATGCTTTGTACAATTTATCTATATCCAAACCTCCCTCAGCACGCAGGTATTCAATTACTTTTTCACCATCTTCTTTTGTAAGGTTCATATCTACTGCATGGTTGTCAATTGCCTTTTCCAGTAGCTCGGCCATATACCCCCGTACATCGTTGTGAATTTCGCGAACTCTTATTTTTTTGTTTGATAATGGTCCTTTGCCTTCTGAAAAATAATAGGCAGCCTCGTTAATATTGTTGTATACCTGTACCTGTACACCCAGCTCTTTGCAATAGTGCAAAGTCAGTTCATGATGGTGTGGTATGCGGCTGGGACCTGCATTAAAGTACAAGCCCTCATCAAAAGCGGCTGTTTGTACAGGCAGGTCGGTTTCCCTGGCAACGGTGCCTTTTCTAACACTCCAGCATCGGCCACCGGAACGGTTTCTTGCTTCTAAAATGGTACACTTGTAACCCAGCTTTGTTAACTCGTAGGCCGATGCCATACCCGCCAAACCTGCCCCCAAAATAATAACGTGCTTGCCGTTTCCGTTGCCTTCAAGGTTAAAAGCATGGGCAGGCGAACTCTGTAACATGCCCAATGCAAGCATGGCCGGGTAACCGGCAGCAGCCTTTGATAAGTTGGTTAAAAATGTTCTGCGGGTTACAGGCATAAAAGTTGG
>JANPPB010000323.1:0-3281 GCA_031428295.1 Segetibacter sp.
ATGATACGACCGGGAATGATACGTTTAAACTCATCTTTAGTAGCAAAAAAGGCAGCATGTGGTCCACCAAATCCCATGGGCACTCCAAAACGCTGGCTCGATCCAATTGCCACATCTGCACCTAACTCGCCGGGAGGCGTTAAAAGAGTGAGGGCCAATAAGTCTGTAGCCATAACGACTAAAGCATTGTTAGCGTGTACTTCGTTTATGAAAGCACGGTAATCTATTATCTCACCATTACTATCCGGATATTGAAGTATCGCACCAAAATACGTTTCATCCAGTTGGGCATTTTGGTAATTTCCGTATACCAAATCAATTTGTAATGGTGTGGCTCTTGTTAATAAAACTGCTTTTGTTTGTTCAAATATTTTTTCGTCAACAAAAAATTTGGGAGCCGTTATTTTATCAGCCTTGTTTTTATGATTAAACAACATAGCCATTGCTTCTGCTGCTGCAGTGCCCTCGTCTAATAAAGATGCATTGGCAATTGGCAAACCCGTAAGGTCGCTAACCATAGTCTGATAGTTCAGCAGGCTTTCCAATCTACCCTGTGCAATTTCTGCCTGGTACGGAGTGTATTGTGTATACCATCCCGGGTTTTCGAACAGGTTACGTAATATAACCGAGGGAGTGATGGTATCGTAGTAACCCTGACCTATATAACTCTTAAAAACTTTGTTTTTAGAAGCGATCTCTTTCAACTCATTCAGGTATTGATATTCGCTAACCGGACCCGAAACGCTTAGGTCTTCGGGCAACCTGATAGCAGCCGGAAGGGTTTTGTCAATTAATTCGTCAATGGAGTCCACGCCAATTTCGCGAAGCATTTCACTGGTCTCCTGTTCGTTGGGTCCAATGTGCCTGCCCATAAATTCCTGTGCCTGCTGATCGAAAATATTCATGTCGTGTTTTGTATGTCTTAAAATAGCTTTCAAATTAATATGGTTGTAAACGTTTGTATGATTGATTTTTGTTGACAGGAAAAAGTTGAGCCTTGCATACAACTGAAGCAAAGCTTTGGTTGAACCTATTACGGTTGATACTTTCCCGGTAAAAAGTTGGGCAAATTTAAGGCAGGGCAGGCATAAAATAAGCTTGGATTGCGTTGCAGGTAGCAGAGTACATAAGTTTTTAACATCAATTGTTAGTAACCAGCTATAGTTAGAAAACTTTTTGTGTTGCCATTATTATGTAGGATATCTTTTAATAAATGAAGATGGAAAGCGAAATTGTTTTGTCGCCACTACTATCCGGGTGAACCGTCGCTTATTATTATCTTTCGACTTGAAACCACATCATTTACCATTTTACATACGATTGCAAGCCATGAAAATTTCGATTGTTAAACCATTGCTGGCCGGTTGCCTGCTGTTATTGTTTTGTGCTCCTGCAATTTCGCAGGTTAATAATCCTTCATTTGTTATAGGTGATGCGCTGCCCGATGCTCCAGCCTTAGCACCAAGGGGACCGTATAAAGTTGGGGTTCAAACCATTGAAATGGTTCATATGGACCAGTTGGATATAATTAATAGCAAAGGTGGTGCTGACGTTAGATACAATCGCCCACTTAAGGTTGAAGTTTGGTACCCTGCTAACATACCCCATAACAAAAAAGAATTGGTAATCTACAATTCTACCCTTGGCATTAAGGGTGATAGCACCAGGCCTTTCGTACCTGTAACTTTTGCCGGCAGGGCCCTGCGAAATGCAATGCCTGATCGCTCAGCAGGTGCTTATCCTCTGGTAATTGTATCGCATGGATACCCGGGCAACAGGTTACTGTTGACTTACCTGACCGAAAACCTGGCCTCAAAAGGATATGTAGTGGTAGCTATCGACCATACCGAATCAACGTATAACGACCGGGCTGCGTTTCAGAGCACCTTGCTGAATAGGGCAACCGATGTTTTGTTTGTGCTAAACGAGATAGCAACGCTTAGCCAGGGCGGTAGCAAAAGCTTTTTATCAGGCCTGGCAGACGCAAATAATACGGCTATCATAGGCTATTCGATGGGGGGTTATGGAGTTTTAAATGCTGCCGGTGCAGGCTACAGCAGTAAACTCTTAGCAGCATTTGGACAAATGACTGGTGGCAGCACAACTATTCGGGTAAGGACAACAGATAACGATGTATTTAAAGCTTCGTACGATAGAAGAATAAAAGCCGTTGTTGCTTTTGCACCCTGGGGAATGAAACTTGGTGCCTGGGATGCAGAAGGCTTGACAGGTTTGAAAGTTCCTACCTTTTTTATTGCCGGCAACATGGATGAGGTGTCGGGTTATGAAGAAGGCACGAAAGCGATTTTTAAAGGTGCAGTAAATGCCGACAGGTACTTACTAACTTACTTTAATGCCAGGCATAACGTAGCACCTAATCCGCCCCCTGTAGAAACCCTGCAGCCCGGCGTGTCGTTAAAGGAGTTTAATCATTACGCCGAACCAGCATGGAATAGTTATAGGCTTAATAACATCAACCAGCATTTTATCACTGCTTTCATTGGTAAATACCTGCAACAAAAACCATATGACGATTACCTGTCCTTACCCGAAAAGTCCAACGAAAAACCGTGGGCGGGATTTAAGCCGGGAAGCTCAACTGGTATGGAACTCCTGCATGTTACTCCTACTAACTAGAAATAGAGTTCGCTAATTAATGATCCCTCTGTTGCTGTGGCTGTTGACTCCGGACTCCAGACTATAGACTCCCGACTTACTTCACTATACTCTATCACTTAACAGGCTTTTCCAGGACTTCAAATTGTCAAGAATTGCAGTCAAATAAAGTTGATTATAAAACCAACTTACTACAAGAAATACGATAAGGTTAAGGTGAGCAAGGGGTTGTTTATGGAAACAAAATCCGGGCGGCGTAATCCTTTAAAAATAAATGGCCCGCCAAATTAACGACGGACCATTTCTATAAGCAAAGCAAGCAATCGAAGCCTTTATTGTCGTTGCATTTTGAAGGTATAATGTTTACCATCAATCGAGGTTTGCAACACATACGTTCCTGATCTAAGATTTGGCAAATCCTTTAGCAGGATTGTAGTGCTGCCGGTACTTGCCAATTTCCTTCTGTATACCAATTTTCCATCCATAGTATACAACGCCACCTGGTCGGACTCCTTAGTGGCCGTAACATTTACAATTTGCAACGTTATGGTTTGAACAAAAGGATTAGGATAAGCCTTCACCATGGGTTCCAGGGCTTTACCTGCTTTTATTGGCATGCTTACAATTGATGAATAAGTAAAGCTGCCATCCTTATCTACCTGGCG
>JANPPB010000324.1:0-9022 GCA_031428295.1 Segetibacter sp.
TCCATTTCACATTTTTGTTTGGAAGACCATTTCCGCTGATACGCTATTGATCGACCTTCAACTGATACCCTTAATTATAATTGGTTTTTTATTGGGTGTGCGGCTACTTAAAAAAACCTCAGAAAAATTATTCAGGCAGCTTGTTTTGATCTTAACTGCAATTGGAGCGGTAGTGTTGTTTTTAAGATAAGTATGCTAATGAAGGGTTGAGATATATTATTCGTTTTTAACCTTTGTACAAAGCAATTCTCCCGGAGGTCATACCTTATTACCTTAATGCATCAGGAATAAGGTAATAAGGAGTAAAATCAGGCTTCATTTTATTCTACTAAGGTTTCTTTCCATTAAGTATATAAAGTATCAGCGTAAATTATTACTCAACTCTTGATTAACAGGAATAATCAGCTTAGACAGCCTTTCTTGACTTGAGGGTATAGTAGGCAATGAAAGCACTACCCAACATCAGCATTGAGCCTAATAAAAAAGGAGCACCTGCAAAATGTATGGGTGTGCCCGAACTGGTAAAATAAGCAAACAGGTTGGTCATAATTAACGGCCCTACTATAGATGTGGCACTCATTAAACTGGTAAGTGCACCCTGTAGTTCGCCTTGCTCATTAGAGGGCACTTTACCCGAAATAATACTCTGTAATGCCGGGCCTGCAATACCTCCCATGCAATACGGTATCAGAAACACAAACATCATCCAGGTTTGGCTGGCAAAGGCAAACAATAATAATCCAATAGCGTAGAGACCGAGGCCAATATAAACACTTCTTTCATTGCCAATTACAGGATTAATGAACCTGATTAAACCTCCCTGAACTATGACTACCAGCAAACCCACAACCCCTAATGAATAACCAATCATAGATTCGCTCCACTGAAACTTTTCGATATTTATGAAAGTCCAGGTGCTTTGTACAGCATGAGCGGCTACATACACCAAAATCATAGAGCCAATTAAACCACCCAGGGATGGGTATTTCTTTAATTGCATCAACGAACCCAACGGGTTGGCTCTTTTAAAATTGAATGGCCTTCGGTGCTCTTTATCAAGCGATTCTGGCAGGATGATAAATCCGTATAATGCATTTAACAATGCAAGACCCGCTGCAACCAAAAAAGGTATCCTTGCTCCATACTCACCTAACAAACCACCCAACACGGGTCCTATAATAAAACCCAAACCAAAAGCAGCACCAATCATTCCAAAGTTTTTAGCCCTATTCTCATCGTTGCTAATGTCGGCTATATATGCAGTTGCGGTGGTAATACTGGCACCGGTGATGCCTGCTATAATTCGACCCACAAACAGCCAGCCTATAGTTGGTGCAAAAGCTAAAAAAAGATAATCGATGCCAAAGCCCAGCAATGCAAAAAGTAATACCGGGCGGCGGCCATACTGGTCACTTAAATTACCCAGCACGGGTGCAAATAAAAATTGCATAAGGGCATAGGCAAATGTCAGCCATCCACCCCATTGCGAGGCCTGACTTAGATTGCCGCCAATAAGTTGTTCTATCAATTTTGGGAAAACCGGGATGATCAAACCCAGGCCGGTGATGTCAATCAATAACGTAATAAAAATAAATCCCATTGCTGCCTTCCGCGAACTCGCCATAGAACTTCATCAATTTAAGAATTGCAAAGAACAGGGATTTTAATTAGAGTTATGGATTAATAAGCTCATCACTTTTAGTCATGTCTTTGTAAGATTGCAAGTCTTGCTTTAAGGTTGATCCTCTAAGTAATAACCTAAATGATTCCAACCTACCCGAACCTTCATCAATTTAATTACATTCGCTAAACTTAAAAAACTTCTTTATGCAAGCCATTAATACTGCTATTTGTTCTTTTGGAATGTCAGGTGTTGTTTTTCATGCACCATTTATAAACCATCATCCGGGTTTTAATTTATATGGTGTTTGGGAACGAACAAAAAACCTGGCAGCAGACAAATACCCGGGCATCAAAACATACAGGTCGCTAGAAGAAATACTTGCCGATGATGCGGTTGAACTTGTCATCATCAACACCCCAAATTATACGCACTACGACTATACCAAAAAAGCATTACTGGCCAACAAACATGTAATTGTTGAAAAACCTTTTACCAATACCGTTGCCGAAGGCCAGGAATTGATTGCACTTGCTGCTGAAAGAAATTTAAAAATGTCGGTGTTTCATAACCGGCGTTTTGATAGTGATTACCGAACTGTAAAGCAGGTAGTCAACCAACAATTGTTAGGAGATATTATTGATGTGGAAATACACTTTGACAGGTTTAAGCAAGAACTGAGTCCTAAAATTCATAAAGAAACACCTGGCCCCGGCACAGGTGTTCTGTACGATCTTGGCTCTCACCTGGTAGACCAGGCGCTAACATTGTTTGGCAAGCCCACGGGTGTATTTGGCGACATAAGAACGGTAAGGCCTCAATCTCAAATTGACGACTATTTTGATGTGATGCTGTTTTACCCAACTTTACGGGTAAGGCTAAAATCGAGCTTGTTGGTAAGAGAAGCACTGCCGGGATTTATTCTTCATGGCACCAAAGGATCCTTTTTAAAAAACCGGACTGATGTGCAGGAGGTTTCGTTATTAAAAGGAGAAAACCCAGCCACACCGGGTTATGGTATAGAACTAAAAAGTGAGCAGGGTTTGTTGCATACCGAGGAAGATGGGAATATTATTAGAGAACACATCCCTACCCTGCCGGGAAATTACTTAGACTATTTTGAGGAAATGTACCAGGCAATCGCTAACAATCAACCTGTACCTGTAGAAGCAGCCGATGCTTTAATGGTTATAAAAATAATTGAAGCCGCTTACCAAAGCAACAGCGAAAAAAGATTGATCAGCCTTTAAAAAATGGAGGGCTATATTTCTGATCGGGCTTTGCAAAACCGATGTTCTTTTTTGTTTATTTCCTGCCCAAATTATTGTTTAGGTGACCAATAATTTAACTTACTATACTCTTTCATGCACATATCATTACAATGAAAATTACCCTCCAGTTTTGTATCGTTATTCTTTCTGTTCTACACCTAAATGCTCAATCCGTCAGCTATATATTTTCTGCTCCAAATGCGGTGCACCACGAAGCTGAAATAAGTGTTGAAGCCGATAAACTTCCCTTAGGTCCTGCTCTTATTAGGATGAGCCGCTCCTCCCCGGGACGTTATGCTAAACACGAATTTGGAAAGAACGTTTACAATGTAAAAGCATTTGATGAAAAGGGCAATCCCTTAAAAGTTGAAAAAACAGATGCTGACATTTATGCCATCCATCATGTTTCGGGTAAAGTAAAAGTTACTTATACTTTATATGGTAATTACCAGGACGGAACGTATGTTGGTATTGATGCCACCGGTTTTCACCTTAATATGCCTGCAACTTTTATGTGGTTTAAGGGATTGGAGAAAGCTCCAATGGCACTTCAATTTGTGTTGAATAATACTGCGTGGAAAATTGCAACCCAACTGCCACAGGGTAAAGATGCCCTGTCTTTTACAGCTCCCGACCTGCAGTATTTTATGGATAGTCCTACAAAAGTGGGTAATCTTCAATTTAAAGAATGGACCATAACCAACCCCGATAAAAAATCATACATTTTTAGAATTGCGCTTGATGCAAATGCAAACACTGAATTACTTGGGCGGTTTGCTTTAAAAGTTGAAAGAATGGTACAGGAAGCACAAGCTGTTTTTGGAGAGGTGCCTGCCTACGATTATGGAACCTATACGTTTTTGGCTACCATCAATCCTTATGTTAATGGTGATGGAATGGAACATCGGAATTCTACCATGATTACTTTGCCAACTGTATTTGACGGAAGCGATAACCTGTTGGGAGTTTTTTCACATGAGTTTTTTCATTGCTGGAATGTTGAGCGAATCAGGCCCGCAGACCTGGAACCTTTCAACTTCGAAAAAAACAACATGAGTGAAGGCCTTTGGGTTGCAGAAGGTTTTACGCAATACTATGGGGATTTAATATTAATGAGAGCCGGTTTTGAAAGCGAAGAAGATTTTTTACAAAATATGGGTCAACTGGTAAACACAAAAGTTAATTCTCCCGGTGCCCAATTGTACAATCCTATCGAAAATAGTCAGCGGGCAGTTTTTGTTGATGCGGGTGTCTCCATCGATAAAAATAATTTTTCAAATATGTATGCTTCTTATTACCCTTATGGCGGTGCTTTAGCATTGGCACTCGACCTTGACTTAAGAAGTAATTTTAAAGGGCTGACCCTGGATAATTTCATGCAG
Organism: Segetibacter sp.; assembly: GCA_031428295.1. Classification (GTDB taxonomy): domain Bacteria; phylum Bacteroidota; class Bacteroidia; order Chitinophagales; family Chitinophagaceae; genus Segetibacter. The sequence continues at coordinate 4,275 of JANPPB010000324.1, forward strand.
AAATTATGGGCAATCTTTGGCAAAACAGCCAGGCCCTATAAAGTAATCGATCTGCAAACAGCCTTGGCCCAATTAACCAATACAACCTATGCAAACAGCTTTTTTACCAAATACGTTTATGGTCACCAGGCGTTAGATTATACCAAATTGTTTGAAAAGGCAGGTTATTCTTTAAAAACCGTTTCGCCGGGTAGAGCATGGGCAGGCAAAGCAAGCTTGTCAAAAAACATGGCGCAACTTACAAGCACCATTATAAATACGCCATTGTACATTGCAGGTGTTGATGTGGACGATGTAATTACTTCGGTTGATGGCAAATCAATTAACTCAGAAGCCGAATTTAATGCGGTCATTGGCAATCATCGTCCGGGTGAAAGCGTTGCTATCAGTTACAAACACAGGGGAAACACCATCAACACTACGCTGTTGCTACAAGAAAATCCTATGCTAAATATTGAACCTGCAAAGCAAGAATTGAATATATCTGAAAAGACTTTTAAACAAGCGTGGCTGGCAACCAAAGTAAAGGAATAAACTGTTTTTATAAGCCTTATAACTTTTAGAAAGTCTACAAATTTTGCAAATTAAAATGAATAATTGTTTTTGAATTCAATCTCTATACTTTCAATTAAGTAAAAAAAGCAATGATTTGAACAAGGATATTCTTGTTGCTATCTAACATTTACTGAGCCATACATTTTGTTTAAAAGAACAGGTAGATTTAACTTATTTGTGATGTTTTTCCACCATCGCATTTCAACGAATAATAAAGCTTATTGTAATATTCAGACAGGGTTGCCAGTTGGGATGTAAATGTAAAGTCCTGTCATCCTTATTACCCTCAAATTAAAACGCGTACTGAAAACGCCTTCTTTCCCTTATAAAAGTTCTGCCCAACAGCAATTTAAAAGCTCATCACAAAGTTGTGTTGAGTATCATTTATAATAGGTACGTTTCAATTCCTGTTGAAAAAACTTGCACTACTTAAATTATTCAATAGCTAAATGTTTAATTTTTACAATTTGATTTCATGGTATGATTATTTATTATCAATTGTTTTAGTTTTTGGTAGAATTATTTTCTATTAATTATTTAAATTGACATAATTTTTACCTTTTATTTTTATCACCGTAGTTTTGGTCACAATTTATTTATTAAATCCCCAATTAACATGGAAGCAAACATTGTAGTAAAAGCCGAGGATCTTACACCGGATTTTGCTGATGGTATTTGTAAGGTCTTTTCAAAGAGTGCTATGTTGCACATTAAGATTGAATACAATCTTACCAGCGAACCCGCACCAGCCGGAAAAAAACGTGGTCCAAAACCTAAAGGATCGGTTGCTACTGCAACAACAGGTAAAAAACGCGGTAGAAAATCCGCAGCGGAAAAACAAGAAGCAGCTTTACCTAAAAAACGTGGGCCTAAGCCTAAAGTAGCTTTATAATACAATCATTTTATAAGTTGCTTTAATGCTGCTTAATCATTACAGGAGTAAGCTTCTTTTTGATTAAGCAGTTTTTTTATGTCCTCAACCTGGTCAGACGATTTAAAAGAATTAGAAAGTAGATAGCCCCTATCTCTTCAAAAAAAATCCTGCTCTTTACAACTATTTTAAAGGGTAAATGTTTATTGAGCATTCCCTTTACGGCCCTTTTATACAACTTTTAGCTTCATCCACTTATCAAAAAAATCGGTTAATTATTAGTCAAACCAATATTTTTGAAGCGAATAGGTGAAATTCGTATCTTTTTTAATGCTCGAGAGAATTATGGTAAATAAGAGATTACAAGTTTGGCTTCCGCTTCTGTTTTCATTGGTTATGATTTTAGGAATGGTAGTTGGCTACAAGATCAGGCAGGACTCCAGCATGCCTGGCTTTTTTAAAACTTCAAACAAATCTGTTTTTCAGGAAGTTTTAGACCTGGTAGATTTAAAATATGTCGACAAAGTTGAAACAGACACCTTAGGCAACAAGGCCATCTCCGGCATTTTACATAAGTTAGATCCTCACTCCGTTTTTATTCCTTCAAGCGAGTTAATGCAGGTAAACGATGACTTAAGGGGAAATTTTACCGGCATAGGTGTAGAGTTTCAGGTGTTTTACGATACGGTAAATATTTTAAACGTTTTGCCCGGGGGGCCTTCGGAAAAAGCGGGTATGCTGGTTGGCGATAAAGTAATTACAATAAACGACACCATAAAACTGGCTGGCCAAAAAATCAATCCGGAAAACATTAGAAAATATTTAAGAGGCAAAAAAGGAACACCTGTAAAAGTAACAGTGTTCAGAAATGGTAAAATGGTTCCGCTGATTATAGAAAGAGGCACTATCCCCGTTCCTTCGGTGGATGCATCATACATGATTGACGGCCAAACAGGGTTTATACATCTCAACAGGTTTTCAGAAAATACTTACAGGGAGTTTATGCAGGCAATGGAAAAATTGCAGGCGCAAAAAATGCAACATCTTATCCTGGATTTAAGAGGAAATGGTGGTGGGCTGTTAAACCAGGCTGTTAATATAGCAGACGAATTTTTGGATGAGGATAAATTAATTGTGTATACCCAGGGTAGCCATGTACCCAAATACGAGTACAAGTCAAGCAAAGAAGGTTTGTTTGAGAAGGGAGACCTGGCAGTTTTGGTGGATGAATCATCTGCCAGTGCCAGCGAAGTGTTAAGTGGCGCTCTGCAGGATTGGGACCGTGCTACCATTATAGGCCGACGCTCCTTTGGAAAGGGACTTGTGCAGGAGCAGTTTGGCTTGAGCGATGGCTCGGCACTCAGGCTTACAGTAGCCCGTTATTACACTCCATTAGGACGCAACATCCAAAAGTCGTACAACAACGGGTACGCTGAGTACGAAGAAGAGGTAATGGTAAGATTTCACAATGGCGAGGTAATGAAACCTGATACAACAAAAAACAAGGGTGCTGCTTTTAAAACCAAAAAAGGTAAAATAGTTTATGGCGGGGGAGGCATAACTCCCGATGTTTTTGTACCGTTTGATACTACCTCCATGGGTAAAGCATTGTTGAGCCTGTACGCAAAAGGCACACTCAATAATTTTATTTATACCTACTACATTCAACATAAAGCTGAATTGGCCGCCTATAAAAAACCTTCTGATTTTAGCAATGGGTTTCAATCGGGTGACCGCGAATGGGAGGAGTTAAAAAGATTTGCTTCGAAGGATTCCATTAACCTTGATAAATTTTCTATACACGATAAAGAATACCTGCAAAAGCGAATACCTTCTATGTTGGCAAGGCAAATATGGAGATACGATGGTTACTATCAGGTAATGAATAAAACAGATGATTTTATTCAAAAAGCATTACAGGTTTTAAACGTTCGAACCACTGTTAATCGCTAAATTTTCAATCGTCAAACACGTGATTTAGTACCCTACTTCTGCCGGCAGGCATAAGCATTTCTATACCTTACCTTTGCTAAAATATACCGATTTATGTGGTTGAATAATATTTTAGAAACGATTGGAAATACACCGTTAATTAAGATTAATAATATTACGAAAGACCTGCCTTGTACCGTGCTTGCAAAGGTTGAATACTTTAACCCCGGTAATTCAATTAAAGACCGGATGGCTGTTAAAATGATTGAGATGGCCGAACAAGAGGGGAAGCTAAAACCCGGCGGAACCATTATTGAAGGTACCAGCGGAAATACGGGAATGGGCCTTGCACTGGCAGCTATCATAAAAGGTTATAAATGCATTTTTACTACAACCGATAAACAAAGTAAAGAGAAGGCTGATATTTTAAAAGCCGTTGGTGCCGAGGTGATTGTTTGCCCAACTAACGTAGAGCCTGAAGATGCTAAAAGTTATTACTCCGTTTCAAAAAGACTGGCTACTGAAGTGCCCAACTCATGGTATGTTAATCAATACGATAATCTGGCAAACAGGCTGGCTCATTACGAACAAACCGGTCCCGAAATTTGGGAGCAGACTGAAGGTAGAGTAACACATCTTGTTGTTGCCACAGGTACGGGTGGCACTATTACCGGAACTGGTAAATTTTTAAAAGAAAAGAATCCGGATATTAAAGTTTGGGCTATTGATTCTTATGGTTCGTTATTGACCAAGTATTTTAACACCGGGGAGATTGATATGAAGGAGGTGCATCCCTACATAACCGAAGGAATTGGTGAAGACTTTGTTCCGGAGAATTATGACATGTCGGTAATTGATCAGTTTGAAAAAGTAACCGATAAAGAGGGTGCTGTAATGGCCCGTAGAATTGCTAAAGAAGAGGGAATATTTATTGGCTACAGTGCAGGAAGCGCTCTGCAGGGTTTAATGCAATTGAAGCACATGCTAAAAAAAGAAGATGTCGTTGTTGTAATTTTTCACGATCATGGTAGCAGGTATGTAGGTAAAGTTTATAATGACCAGTGGATGATGGAAAGAGGCTTTTTAGATGTGAAGACATTTAAAGACATTGTAAGTGGCAGAGCTACAAAAAGATTGGTTACTATTGAACCTCAGCATACCGTTGCCGATGCTGTAGAGTTGATGAAGAAATATGATATTGAACAAATACCTGTAATGAATGGTGATGGTTTGATTGGGGCAGTAAGTGAAGGAGGATTGTTCAAAAAAATCTTCAGTAATCCTGAGATAAAAAACGAAACTGTTTTGAGTGTAATGGAACCCGCCTACCCTATTGTATCGTTCGACACTCCGGTTGAGCGATTGGGTAGCTTAATTAATAAAGACAATG
>JANPPB010000325.1:0-5826 GCA_031428295.1 Segetibacter sp.
CTCCACCGCAAAGATCCTGACACAAGCATTGAAGAAACTGTTGGAGCTATGGCCAATCTGGTACAACAAGGAAAAATTAAAGCCATTGGTTTGAGTGAAGTGAGCGCTGCCACTTTGCGCAAAGCGCATGCCGTTCACCCAATTACCGCTTTGCAAACGGAATACTCATTATGGAGCCGCGAGCCGGAAGATGAACTGTTAGACACCTGCAAAGAACTGGGAATTGCTTTTGTTGCTTACAGCCCTTTGGGCAGGGGTTTTTTATCGGGCCAAATAAAGAAGTTTGAAGATTTTGATGCTGGTGATTACCGCAGGCATGCGCCACGTTTCCAGGGGGAGAACTTTGAAAAGAACCTGCAACTGGTTGAGAAAGTTGAAGCACTTGCGGAACGAAAAAATTGTACTACCTCCCAGCTTGCACTGGCATGGGTTATGGCTAAAGGCGAACACATTTTTCCTATCCCCGGTACTAAGCGTATTCAATACCTGGAGGAAAATGCAGGTGCTGTTGATGTTATTTTAACCAGTGAAGAAATGAATGAGATAGAAGCTATTGCGCCAAAGGGCGCTGTGGCAGGCCCAAGATATCCTGAGAATATGATTAGGAGTTTAAACCAATAGTTCACCCTAAGAAACGGAAGAAATTACTGATTGATTAAAATATTCTGGCCGGATTAAAACCTGAAACCAATAGAAAAATAAGGATAGGTTCCTTCATCAGAAAAGCCAACCAATCCCTGGATGACAATCAATTCAGCAGGAATAATATAAATTCCACCACCTGTGCCGCTGTGCCACGTGGTGGATTTTTCTTTTGGAATCCATACCCTGCCCACATCGTTAAAACCAATCAATCCAAACGATCCGGGAGAAATGTATGAGGTAAAATCGAAGAGTTTTATCCTTAGTTCAACATTATTATAAAAGACCGACTTGCCGGTAAAACGGTTAAGCGTGTAACCTCTTAAATTTAGAGGGCCGCCCAGCCTGTGTTGCTGGTAAAATGCAGGATAACCAAAATTGGTTCCGCCGGCTATCCTGTTTGCAATAACGATGTCAGAATTTTTTATCGGTATGTAAAAATCAAACGAAGAAAAAAGGTTCATGTACCAATTCTTAAATCCATTTAATTGTTGCATGGATCGCACATCTGTTTTCCATTCTATGCCTTTGTAAGGCACCAGGCTCCGGTCTTTTGTATTGATACTTATTCCGGCAACAAGACCGGTAAAAAACTGGTCACTAAATATCCTTTCATCGGGGTAGCTGGTATTGTAAGTTGTTAGAAATTTTCCTACATTATCTGATGAAGCACTGGTGTAAAACTCTACCGCCGAACCAACGCTAAACTTCACTACCGGCGATAGTTCCCTTTGTAATCTTACTTCACCTCTAACCAAATCATATTGATTTTGAAAAAACTTTCTCGTTTCTTCTTTCCTGTCTTTTAATATGCTTTCGTTGCCGGTTCCATAAAAATTATCTACGTTAAAAGGTCCGCGGCTTATAAAATCAACACTCAGGTCGTTGTTACCAAGGGCTTTCTTAAAACTTCCGTTGTATGTAAACATGATGGATTTCCACAACGTAGCGTAGTTAATATAAAAAAGATGTTTTGAGGCGTATGGCGATTTTCTAAAACCCTGATTTTCTATAATGTATCCTACTCTTAATAGGAAACCCTGGTCGGGGTTAAAAAAGGCAGAGCCGGTCTTACGGTGCTGGTCATACACAAAACTTTTTCTATTAAATGTGTTAACCGTACTATCGTTCGATAGTTTAAAACGGGCTGGACCGTTGACGTTAAAAATATTATCCTGGTCGCGGCGGTCGTATACATACAACTTGTTTTTCTGCATCATCCTAGCCACGTAAAAACTATCGCGGCTGGCGCCACCTACCAACCTTATTTTGATAGGTGACAATCCGTCTCCCTTTACAATCCACTGGTCATTACCATCAAGGCCGTATAACCTTACTTCGTTAGTTGTTTCCGCAACAAATGTTCGCTGAAACAATACCTTTCCTATTGTAGAATCTTTTTTTATGTTGCGGATCATCACCTCAACATTGCTGTTGGTTTTAAAATCAACTGTTATTTGTTCGTCTTTTGTAGTGGCTGGCACATCAGGAAACCTGGCCAGAAACCTGTAATATTTAAGTGCCTGCTTATCCAGTTTATCACGGCGGCCCATAAGCACTTTAATAATGCGTTGGCCTGAGATGGCGAAAATGGTATCGGGTAGCAGGTGAATTGAGGCTGAAATAAGGCTGTCAGTTAGTTTACTTTTTACTAAGGCAATCTCTTTGCGCCAGTCTGCTTCTGTAAGTTGGTTTAAAAAGTAGCGATCGAAGTAGCGGTTGTTATAATTGTAAACTTCAATTTCTAATATTTCTTCTTCAAAATCCTGCAGGTTGGCTTTTAACCATTGGTTAGAGAGTAATACTGGAAAAATGCCTGAAGTGCTATAATAAGCTTTGTCGCGGTCGCGGGGTATTGGTGAGTAAACAGTTTTATCTTTTGTCTTTTGCACCTCCCATCTCCATTGATCCTCATGACGATCCCAATCACCTAAAATAAGATCAAGCAATCTTGCCCGTAATATTTTTTGTTGGTCAATGGTGTAATCGTTGTCATCTTCCAGCTTACGCTGCACTTTTTCTGTGTTATCTGTTTCGTTATATCCAACAGGTTCCCGCTCTTCAAAAAGCAACACAGAATTAGTAAACTCCTGTTGGTATTCTCCAAGGGCCGGGTCGTTTGGTATGTATACAATTTGCGGACTTGAATGTGCTATGCCAAGTGCCTCCGCCAGGGGTGGTATCGTAAGTGCCGCATAGGGGTGAGAGGTAATTACCTGGTCCTGCAAAATATCCCGTGCAACCGTTTTTCTTAAATTCTCCGGTAAGCCACGTTCAGGGTATTTCTGAATGCTCCTCAATACATACTCTTTACCGGAAGCATCTTTTAGTCGAAGCGATTTTGTTTGTAATCCACCGCCTTTTTGCAAAATGGTAAGCCCGCCTTTTTCTTTTTTTAAATCGAACACTTTTATAGGTACAGGAGCGGCCCAAAGTTTTCTGTAACCTTCACCAAATAAAAAGCGGTGTACTTTACCTACACTGTCGTATCCGGGAGCAATGGATGTTGTTACAGTATTTTTATCGGACGTGGATTGAGAAAAAGTATTACTGCAAAGTAGCAGGCATACGAGTATGTAAAGAAACCCGGGGAGTGTATTTAAAATAATTAAACTACATTTTACTTTAATAAAATATAAGATTACCATCTGTTATATCTTACAAGGATGCTGGATAATATTACAGTAATAAGCATTAAACAAATTACATGTTTTCATTTTCAAGCCAAAGCATTTGCTTTACTATTGGCATAATTAATGATTTTAAACTTTCAAACGTAAATGTCAGTACCTATCTTTTTTATTAAAACGCCTATATATAAAATTTAACTGGTATAGTATTAACGAGCAATTATCTGTCTTATATAATGGCAAACCAACAGAAATTACCTGCATGCCCGAAAATGTGTTTTGCATACAGATTACTACTACGCCTTATTTGATTTCGTACTCAAAAAACGATAATGGAATGCTGGTTTGGTTTGAGGTTGACGACAAAAGGCAAACATGGCTTTCCAATACATTGGGCTGCCTCATAGAAGAACACTATGCTAATAACCATCTGCAGTTTCAATAACCTACTTTTTAAAATTGTATGTGGAAAGTTGTAGGCAATTCCCTGCTGCTTTCAATGTCAGGTAAGTTTGCTCATCTGCCATGCACGTTTTCATCACTTTAAGCGTGGGATTTGTATCCAAAAATAATTTCTATATTCATTCTTAATCATTCTCCTTTTTAATAACTACTATGAGTGAAGCGGCAGACATCAGAACGGTGCAAGTGGTACGTTATGTTACCCCTTTAAGCGAGGGTGGATCATTACCTGCTATTGCCGAGGCTAATGATGGGTTTTTGTATGTGCTTAAATTTCGCGGGGCATTAAATCGTTGATAGCCGAACTAATAGGAGGAGAGTTAGCCAGGTTAGTTGGCCTAAAAATACCCGAAATTGTTTTTGCCACTTTGCATGAAGCTTTTGGCAGAACGGAGCCAGACGAAGAAATTCAGGACTTATTAAAAGCAAGTGTGGGGTTGAATCTTGGTCTTCATTATTTATCGGGCTCCATAACCTTCGATCCTATAGTTACTAAAATACCGCCCTACCTGGCTTCAAAAATAGTATGGCTCGATTGCCTGCTTACTAATATAGACCGTACGGCCCGCAATACCAATATGCTTATTTGGAAAAACGAATTGTGGTTAATTGATCACGGCGCAGCCCTCTACTTTCATCATGCAGGCTTACAATTGGGGGTTACACAAATAAAACCTTTTCCGCAGGTTAAAGACCATGTATTGTTGGAACATGCTTCGGAACTTAAACAGGTAAACAGTGAATTGAAAGCTATACTAACACCAAAAGCAATTGCTGATGTAGTGGCGCTGGTACCGGACGAGTGATTAGAAACTGAAGAGTCAAACCTTAGCAAAGATGAAAAAAGAGCCGTGTATGCAAATTTTTTAAACCGGAGAATACAATCGTCTGACATATTTATTAACGAAGCACAAATGGCCCGAAATGAACTTGTTTGAATATGCTGTAATAAGGTATGTGCCCAGGGTTGAAAGGGAAGAATTCCTGAATGTGGGGGTGATTGTATATTGTGCCTCAGAAATTTTTTTGAAAGTTAAATTCATTATAGATGAAAGTAGATTGAGTGCTCTGCATCCAGCTTTTAATATACAGGAGTTAAAGGATCGGCTACAGGCCTTTTGTATAATTTGCAAAGGCGAAGCTACGAGTGGCAGCATTGCCCGATTATCACAAGCATCCCGTTTCAGGTGGTTGACAGCATCGCGAAGTACCGTAGTTCAAACTTCGCCGGTACACCCGGGACTTTGTAAAAGCGGTGAAGAAGCTTTGGAAAAATTACTTAACCAGTTGGTAAGCCTGGAGCAACAATAATGCGCCATGTAATTTTAAGCTCCCATAGATCTTTGTATCAACAAACCGAACAGGAATAGCACTAATAATATGGCTATGATAATAGAAAAGATGTTTTGAATCTCCTTATTTTTTTTTCCTGCCTGGGAGTACGATGTTTCAATGTGCCGGTAATTGAAAAATAAAAAGTGATGCAATTTCCAACTGCTGGTTTTGTTAGTAATAAACAGGTAAGTCTTTAAGAGAATGAGTATTCCGGAAAAGATTGCGAGGTATGGCAGTATTAAAACCAACTCATATAAGATATTATCAACCATTTTGTTTTTTCCTGGGTTAAAAAGTTTGTTCAACAATGAAATTCATTGGAATCTCAATAGAACAATGGATATTTTTTTGGGGTTGGAAAGAAGGCTGTATCGAAAAATGGACTACTAATTATCCAACATAGCATTGGAAAAGTATTAAAAATTTTAATCAGTATCAATAAAATTTAGCTTAAAAATTTTTTACTACTACCAATTAAGTAGCTGGCTTGGGCGTGAGAAAATATAATTACAACGGGTTTGATAAACTTTCGAGTGCTTAAGGAAAGTGTAAGTTCAAGTAATAAGTGCAACACAGCAATCAATCAACTGTTTCGTTTCCTATATTTTAAAAATTCATTAAAACCCAAAAGCTTTCATCAAATCGTTGTTAACAGCTGCAAGCAATATTCTTTTATTTTTAAGGATGTTTATCATTTTCATATCTCTTATATCTCCTTTCAAAACAAATCCGCTTACAATAGGCTTTATTACCAAAA
>JANPPB010000326.1:0-3793 GCA_031428295.1 Segetibacter sp.
AGCTGATGTAAATTATTTCAAAACCCGCACTATGGTGCAGGCGATTGATGAGTTGCTTAATCCCTTTGCGGCCTTGCCCTCCCCACCCGTAAAAGAATACGATACTACCGGCGCACTTACGCAGCCCGATACAAACATTGCCGCCGGTACAACCTGGATAAACGATCCCAATAACGATGGTTCCATCCAATCTAAACGCAGGGCCTCTTTTAAAAAATGGTGGATAGGCAATATGATTAACCAGGACAGAAGCATTCGCGAAAAGATGACCATGTTTTGGCATAACCATTTTAGTACCGAAACCAATGATGTTGGCAACGCCCAATATGTTTATAAACACCACGCTATGTTGCGGGCAAATGCCTTGGGTAATTTTAAATCGCTGGTTAAAGAAGTTACTATAGACCCTGCTATGCTGGTGTATTTAAACGGCCAGCTTAACACGGCCAATGCCCCCGATGAAAATTATGGTCGTGAATTGCAGGAGCTGTTTTGCTGTGGTAAAGGCCCGGCTTCTTTATACACAGAAAGCGATGTGAAAGAGGCGGCCAAAGTATTAACAGGGTGGCGGAACAACGCCTCAATCATTTCCTCTTATTTTGACTCAACACGACATGCTACGGTAAATAAACAATTTTCTGCCTTTTATAATAACACCATTATTGCCGGTAAAACAGGTGCCACTGCCGGCGATGTGGAATTGGATGCTTTATTAACCATGATTTTTAATGCACCGGAAGTTGCCCGGTACCTGTGTCGGCGCCTGTACCGCTATTTTGTTTATTACGACATTGATGCAAATGTTGAAACAAATGTGATAGAGCCGCTGGCAACTATTTTAAAGGCTAACAATTTTGAAGTTAAACCTGTATTGAATGCTTTGCTTAAAAGCGAGCATTTTTACGATGTTTTAAACCAGGGCTGTCAAATAAAAAGCCCTGTTGATTTGGTGGTTGGTATGTGCCGCGAATTGAATGTGCAATTTCAACCGTCTACCGATTATGTAACCAATTATGGCCTCTGGAATTACTTGGTTACTGTGGCAGGCAATATGCAGCAAAGCATAGGCGATCCGCCCGATGTTAGCGGGTGGAAAGCGTACTACCAGGAACCCCAGTTTTACGAAGTATGGATAAACAGCGACACCTTACCAAAGCGAAACCAGTTAACCGACGTTATGTGTGTAAGCGGTTACACTTTTAATGGAAAAAAAATAATAATTGATGGGGCCGAATTGGTAAAGTTGCTTTCCAACCCTGGTGATCCAAACGCTTTATTAGATGATTTGCTTACCCTAATGTTCCGCCTGCCGCTTTCGGCAGCTAGTAAATTGCAATTGAAAAAGGATATTTTATTAAGCGGCCAGGCCAACGATAATTATTGGACCGCCGCCTGGCAGCAGTTTATAACCAACCCGGCCGATATGGCAAATACCCTTACCGTGAAAAACCACGTAAGAGACCTTTTAAAATATTTAATGAACCTGGCCGAATACCAGTTAGCATAAAATCGATATATGAAGCGCAGACAATTCTTAAAGAATTCGATACCTGCTGGTGTAATGCTGCCAGGTATCATAAACGGGTATTCTATCAAGGCCTTTGCGGCTGACTCTCCTTTTGTGCAAGCTTTAATGATGCCTACCACCCTTACCGATCATGTACTGGTGTTGGTACAACTAACGGGTGGTAATGATGGGTTGAATATGGTTATACCTATTGAGTATTATGGTGCATATAACAATGCCCGAACCAACATAGCCATTCCACAAAACAAAGCTTTGGTTATACCCGGCACCAATAAAATTGCACTTCACCCTTCAATGACGGGGTTACAGGAACTATTTAAAAATGGCAAGGCGGCGGTCATTCAATCGGTGGGTTATCCCTCGCCAAGCTTCTCTCACTTTAGGGCCACTGATATTTGGATGAGCGCTTCTGACAGTACCCAGGTGGTAAACTCCGGGTGGACAGGTAGGTACTTAAATTATGAGTACCCAAACTTTCCCAATGGTTACCCCAACGCATCCATGAAAGATCCTTTGGCTATACAAATTGGATCGGTAACCTCACTGGCATTACAAGGTCCGGCGGTAAGCATGGGCATGAGCATTAGCAACCCCAATAATTTTTATAATCTTATAAACGGTGTGCAAGACACCGCCCCCAACACGCCTGCAGGTAAAGAACTTAGTTATATACGGCTGGTGTCGCAACAAACACAGCAATATTCAGCCGTTATAAAAGATGCTGCCGCTAAGGTTACTGCGCAGGTAACATATCCCACAGGTAACTCCCTTGCCGACCAGTTAAAGATTGTTGCCCGCCTCATAAAAGGAGGTCTGAGCACCAGGGTGTACATGGTAAGTTTTGGCAGTTTCGATACCCACGCTGTACAGGCAAATGCAAACGATACAACAACAGGTACTCATGCTATTTTACTGCAACGGGTTAGCGATGCTATTAAAGCCTTTCAGGATGATTTGAAATTTTTGAATGTGGAAGACAGGGTTGTTGGAATGACCTTTTCAGAATTTGGCCGCCGCATTAAAAGCAATGCCAGTGGTGGTACCGACCACGGTGCAGCTGCGCCTATGTTTGTTTTTGGCAAACAGGTAATATCGGGTGTGGTTGGTGCTACGCCCATTATCCCCACTTCATCAACGGTAAACGATAATATTCCTTTTCAATATGATTTTAGAAGTGTATATGCTACACTTTTAGAAAACTGGTTATGTGTAAAGCATGAAGATTTGCAGAACATCATGCTCAAAAATTTTCAAACCTTACCCCTGGTAAATGCGGGAGCCTGTTTAGCCGTAGATCCCAATCAGTCTGGCAATAGCCTAATTAGCAACTATCCCAATCCCTTCACGCAAAAAACAACCATTACGTTTCAAACGGCCGGCGGTCATACGCTCATCCAGGTTATCGATGCAACGGGACGGGTGCTTGCAAATCTTGTTGACCGGGATTATTCCGTGGGTTCGTATACTGTTACGTTCGATAGCGGTGCGTTGCCTTCGGGGGTGTATTATGCACGTTTACAAAACCTGTCTACCCAACAGGTGCGCACCATGTTAAAGGTTAGATAGGATAATTTTATTATAGCATAAGGGACATCAGCCGGTTGGGTGCCAATCTGCGGCGGAGGAGCAGCCATTTCGAAACACTTCGGCTTCCCATTTATCCTCTCGTGTGGATAGAAATTGGCTATTAGCTCCAGCGGAGCATCCTGTTTGTAGTAAATCTTAAATTAAATTACTCCGGCTCAGTAGGTGCCTCTTGTCAGGGGAGTAATTGGGAAGCAACTCCGGAGCTTGGATATTCGTTTTAGAATGATTTCTATACACAGGATGCTCCTACAGAGCAAGAACTAAAAGCAAAGAAGATGTGTCCACCCGATAGGATTTATCGGGAGAAACTAACGGGTGAAGTCCCGTTGCAATAACGAAGCCATGCGGCTTGAGCTTTTATATAGCTTTTAGCAAGCTTTAATAATGAAATACCTGATCCTAAAATTTTAATAGCTAAGAATGATAACCTTCTTTATTTTGAACCTGTTTGTTATTGGTATGTTGTGAAAAAAAATATAGTATGAAAGCAGTTGTTTTAAAAGATAAGAATGAGCCTTTGGTTTGGGAAGAAGTTGAAACCCCTACCGCGGGTACAGGCGAAGTGCTGGTAAACATAAAAGCCGCCGCCTTTAACCACCGCGACTTATGGATACAAAAGGGACAATACGCCGGCATACGTTACCCAATAATTTTAGGCAGCGATGGAAGTGGCATAGT
>JANPPB010000327.1:0-2319 GCA_031428295.1 Segetibacter sp.
TTTGGTTCACGGTTCCAGGGGCAGTTGGGTTTGAGATATAGCTTTAATTAACATCAAATTTTTATACAACACAAAAAAACCATCCTTGCTTCAGGGATGGTTTTTTATTATTTATCAAATAAAGCAATGAGCAGGACTTAGCCCGCGTTGCAGCTTTTCAGCCCTCAATTGTTAAAATTTGTATTTTTCTAAAGCTTTTTAAGGACGGTATTCCGTAGGGGGGTACAGGGCAAAATGCTACAGCTTATGTATGAGGGGCTTTTTGATTTGTAGTACACAGGGGGGTGTTCGTTTTGGTAACGAGTACCCGATTTTTGCCGGTGATGTATTTCAAGTTCAGCCTGCGATATAATAAAGAAAAACAGCAATCGGATGCTTACTACCGTTTGGTGGAAAGCTACCGCAATGCTGAAGGAAGGGTTTGTCATCGTACCATTCTCAACATTGGTTTTATAGAGGATGATTACACTGCTGATCAACTTAACCAGACAGCAAGAATACTCACCAACAGGTACGAGCAAAGGCAATCTCTTTTTGATCCCGCAGACAGAGCAATTATTGAGCTGGTAGAAACCTTATGGCAAAGGATCATCCATGATCAGCGGCTCGATTTAACGCTGCACAGCCCTGCCTCCCGGCACATAGATGCCGATACCATGCAGCACAGCAATGTGCGTGAAAT
Source organism: Segetibacter sp. (assembly GCA_031428295.1). Classification (GTDB taxonomy): domain Bacteria; phylum Bacteroidota; class Bacteroidia; order Chitinophagales; family Chitinophagaceae; genus Segetibacter. The sequence continues at coordinate 683 of JANPPB010000327.1, forward strand.
AGGTGCAGAGTGGATTTGTCATCAAACGCTGGAGGAACTGGGCATCGGTAAAGTGCTGGCCGAAGCCGGGTTTACTGATGAGCAAATACAACTGGCCGCTACGCAGATTACAAGCCGTGCGGTCTATCCCGCCTCCGAATTAAAAACTGCTTCGTGGATAAAAGAAAACTCCGCCATCTGCGAGCTTACCGGACAGGATGGCGCAAAGATGACCAAAGACAAACTTTATGAAAGTGCCCTGCGGCTTTATACAGTAAAAGATCAGTTGGAGCAACATCTTTCGCACAAAACCAACGAACTCTTCGACCTTAGCGATAAGATAGTGCTGTACGATTTAACCAACACCTATTTTGAAGGACAATACAACGGCAGTGAACTGGCCCGCTATGGCAGAAGTAAAGAAAAACGCAACGATGCAAAACTGGTGGTACTGGCTCTGGTGGTAAATATTTACGGGTTCATAAAATACTCCTCTATCCATGAAGGCAACATGGCCGACTGCAAAAACCTGTCGCTGATGATAGACAAGTTAAGCCGCCGCACCAATGCGCCTAACCCTGTGGTGGTAATGGATGCAGGCATAGCTTCGGAAGAAAACCTGGCGATGATAAAGGCCAAAGGATATCACTACCTGTGTGTAAGCCGCACCAAATTAAAAGATTACCAGTCCATCAGCGGCAGGCTCACGGTGTTGCTCGAAACAAAAAGCAAGCGTCAGGTCCGCCTCAAGGCAGTAGCGGGTAATAACAATACCGATTACTACCTCGAAGTAGCAAGCGAAGACAAATATGAAACAGCAAACAGCATGCGTATCCAGTTCGAAAAGCGCTTTGAAATGGAACTGCAAAAGATAGCCAACGCGCTACAGCGCAAAGGAGGGGTAAAAAAAGCAGCCAAAGTGCATCAGCGTATTGGCAGGGCCAGGGAGCGCTATCCATCCGTGCAATATTATTATGACATAACCGTAACACTAAGCCAGGATAATAAAACTGTAACCGCCATTAGCTGGTCAAAAAATGAACAACAATATGCCAAAAAGGAAGCAACATTGGGCCTGTATTTTTTAAGAACCAGCCTGCTGCTGCAAGATGAAGTAATGATATGGAACATCTACAACACCATACGCGAAATAGAAAGCTCCTTCCGCACCCTTAAAACCGACTTAGATTTAAGACCAGTCTACCATAAATCGGATGCCGGTACCATGGCGCACCTGCACCTTGGGCTACTGGCCTACTGGATAGTAAACACCGTAAGGTGCAAGCTAAAAGCATACGGCATAAACAGCAACTGGAAGGAAATTGTAAGAATAGGCAACACACAGAAAATAATCACCACACATGGCATTAACACCGCCGGAGTGGTGATTGGCGTAAGAAAATGTTCAGAGCCAAATGAGCAGTTAAAAAACATCCAGTCCTTACTGTTGATAAAGCCAAAACCTTTTGCCAAAAGAAAATCTGTAGTACACAAAACGAAACTCAAAAAAACGCAAACCCTTTATTTACAGGCTTCTCCGCCGATATAGCTGCAATGTGGGCTAAACGTTTTTACATAGATTGACCAGGTCTTTATAAAAGAGTTTTTTCAAAACTAAAAACATAGGTATACGAAGCCCAGGCTCATTTAACTGCCCG
>JANPPB010000328.1:0-5105 GCA_031428295.1 Segetibacter sp.
CTGGATGAAATTGTTGTTAATTGACAAACATGCACACCGGTTGTTGCGCAACTTGTCGCCGGTTGATCAACGTTTGTGTTTATTGGCGAGGGCTTTGGTAAAAAGTCCGCCATTACTCATTTTAGATGAGCCGTTCCAGGGGTTTGATGAGGTACAAAAAACTTATTGCAAACAACTACTCAATACTATTTGCAGGCAAAGCAATACCACTTTATTGTTTGTTAGTCATTACACCGAAGAAATGCCGGCTTGCATAACAAAAGTCTTTCAGTTAAAAGATGGCAGGCAGGTTGAGTAAATTATCACTACAAAACATGTATGGCTTTTGAAGTGTCATCTGCCCTCAACCCCTAAATAAAATTCCTTTAAAAAAATAAAAAGGGAGGTGCGTTTTGGCACCTTAAGATTATAGGCGACAAGTACCGTACTCAAACCTGATAACCGGTACAATTGTTTAATGTACATTTAACCTGTCTCACGATATGTTAACTTTTACCAAGCCAAACCATTTACTTTAACCATTTAACTACCATTATGCAGCGCAGAAAATTTATGCAACAAAGCTTGCTTGCAGGCGGTGCCCTTTTTACAACTTTTATAGCAAAGGCATTTGAAAAGAAGCCTTTTTTGGCCGATGATAATAAACCCTTTCACTTAAACTATGGCTTTCACGATGGTATGTTTAAAAATCATGCTGGTAACGATTTTGTTGAGCAGATAAAGTTTGCCCACAGCATGGGTTTTAGATCAATAGAAGACAATGGAATGATGAAACGTACACCGGAAGAACAAACCAAAATAGGAGATACCCTTGCAAGGCTTGGAATGACTATGGGAGTATTTGTTATAACCACCGATAACTGGCATTGGAAAACAACCTTAACAACAGGCAAACAGGAGTGGATAGATTTAATGGTTAAGGATTGTAAACAGGCGGTTGAAGTGGCAAAACGTTGCCATGCAAAACACATGACGGTTGTACCCGGCAATTACGAACTTACTTTATCGCACGATTATCAAACAGCCAACGTAATTAAAGCATTAAAAATTGGGTCTGATATATTGGCGCCTCACAATATGGTAATGGTTTTGGAAGCACTTAGTGATAACCCAAATTTGTTCCTTCGTCACTCCGACCAGACTTACATGATTTGTAAGGCTGTTGACAGCCCTGCCTGCAAATTTTTGTTTGACATGTACCACATGCAACGCAACGAAGGTGACATTATTAAAAACCTTGACCGCACCTGGGAGGAGATAGGTTACCTGCAAATAGGTGATAACCCCGGACGAAACGAACCAACTACAGGTGAGATGAATTACAAAAACATCTTCAAGCACATTTACAATAAAGGTTACAAAGGTGTGTTGGGCATGGAGCACGGTAACTCAATACCCGGCAAAGAGGGTGAACTGGCATTAATTAAAGCATACCGCTACTCTGATGATTTTATTTAGAGACTGTCCAAATTTTTTAAAAGGAAACCCGACCGATGTGAGGAAGGCCGGGCACAGCGGCACGCAAACACAGATTTACATTGAGGAAATTTCTTTGGTTCTCCCCTTTTAATGTTTCTATTTGACCGCCAGGCATGTCACCGATAGCACGAGGCAAATGCATTAAACTGTATAAAGCCCAAAGGGCTAAAATATACATAGCCACCGGTGGAGCCGGTGGCTAAATGTTACCATCTTTTTTCCGCCAAGCCTAAAGGGCTTTAATATGTTGCATGTAATTGACAACTTCACCTTCTTGTAATCTTTATTCAACCCTATTCAGGGTTGGGGTATCTGGATTTGCATTTCTACCCATGGGTTGCACCCATGGCTATTTATATTTAAAGCCCTTCGGGCTTATTAAAACCGGCCTAACTTTTACAGCGTTTGCCCTGCCGGTCGGACAGGGAGACTTTTCTCAATTTTTATATTGGTGATGTAAATTTTCAAACTTCATCTTAGAAGGATTTTCCTTATTGGTATAAGCCAAAACAGTTTAGTAGGCGTGCCGCTGCTTCCTTTTTTGCAGCTAAGGTTTATAGCGACTTTAACCCCGACTCAAAAACCAGGTATGTAATCTGGGCTGTTGCCGCAGCAACACCAGCCTTGGTTGGTTATTTAAGGTATAAAGCAGGTATGCACTTTTTAAGTGATAATTTATTGGGTTATGCAATTGGTGCCGCAAGTGGTATCCTGGTTCCTCAGCTACACCAAACAAAGGCATTGCGTAATGTTCGCATTACACCGCAGGCCGGATTAAAATATAAGGGGCTGGCTATAGCCTATAATTTTTAAGAAGCTGTCTAAAAATTAAATTACCCGATTAGGACATGAGAAAAGTTGAACCCTGTCCAACCGGTGTCAGGCCGGGCTGGCATGGCGACACATCTACACGGAGTATCATGGATATTTATGCTGTGTTTTCTCTGCGCCTCCGTGCCGCTGTGGTTCCATTTTTACAAATTTAGACAGCCTCTACAAGCATTGTAGTTTGATATCAATGGTTGCATTCCATTATTTAAAAGTGGCTGAAGGCCAATGTCGTTTAGTTTAAATTGTAATTGCTCCATTGGAGCATCCTGTTTATAGCTGAAGCAATTTAATTCAGTAAGGACTCCGTAGGAGTCACCTGTAAACGGGAAGCACCTACGGAGCTTTAATATATTTTGATTTTGTTTTCTATAAACAAGTAACTCCTATTGGACCTTAACTTAAAGACATTGGGCTGAAGGAGTAGCAACAATAAACCATCAACATAATAATTTGCATCAGGAGAGTGATCAAAAGGTTGCTTTAGTCTTATCTACTTGAAAGTACCTAAAAGAACATGCAGTGTTTTGGCGAACTTGCCCTTTATTATTAACCATCTATTTTTTTTAAATGATTATTCGACTTGTAATTGCGGGGATAGCTTTCCTTTTGACTTCATCAATTTTTGGCCAGGACACTAAAGACAGTATTAAAGCACAAAAGCCTTTTGAGGTTGTGGTAAGAGCCTATGAGCAAAACAGGCGGCTTCTTGAAGTGCCCGTATCAATCGGCGTACTCAATCAAAACGATCTTAACCGTTTTAATAACACAAGCATTTTGCCTGCACTTAATACCATTCCGGGTGTTAAGATGGAAGAACGATCTCCGGGCAGCTACCGGTTAAACATTCGTGGCAGTTCGTTGCGTTCTCCTTTTGGGGTACGAAATGTTAAGATTTATTACAATGGCATACCCATAACCGACCCCGGGGGCAACACTTATTTAAACCAGGTTGGCTTTTATAATTTTCAGTCTATTGAAGTAATCAAAGGTCCGGGTAGCAGTTTGTATGGTGCCGGTACGGGTGGTGTAATGCTGATGGAGAGTTCTGATTTTAATGAAGGGGAGCGGATAAGAATTGATCATACTTTAGGTAGTTATGGTTTAAGTAATACCTATGTTGCTGCTGGTACCAGTAATGCTGATGGTTATTACAAAGTATCGTATCAACACCTGCAAAGCGATGGCTACCGCAGACATTCGGCTATGGATAAAGATGTACTTTCCTTTGATGCCGGCCTTAAGATGAAGAACAATGTTTTGTCAGCACATCTCTTATATGGCGACCTATATTATCAAACTCCGGGTGCCCTTACATTGGCTGAATACAATGTAAACGCAAGGGCTTCGCGGCCAAGAGTAGGGGCTGCACCCGGCTCTAACGAAACCAAAGCAGCCATTTATTTAAAGTCGTTTTTTATGGGTGCTGATTACAAACAATATTTTAGCGAACACTGGCAAAACACCACCACACTTTATGGCGCTTTTTCTGAATTAAAGAACCCTGCCATCAGGAATTATGGACGTAACAGCGAGCCCCATTTTGGTGGAAGAACGGTGTTTCAATATAAGAGTATCGAAAGGCCAAATTCGCAGTTAGTATGGCATGCAGGTGCCGAAGTGCAAAGGGCTTTTAATACTGTGCAGGTTTTTAGAAACAAGGCTGGCAATCAGGATTCTATCTTATCGAATGACGAAGTAAACATCACCCGGTTTTTTGCCTTTACACAATTATCATGGCAGCTTAATAAATGGCTTTTTACCGCAGGCCTTAGTATAAATGACAGTAAGATAGACTTGTTAAGAACCAGCAATGTACCCGCCACTGCTTTGAACCGTAAGTTCAAAAATCAATTGGCTCCACGGCTGGCAGTGTTGTATAAGGTTGATGAAAACGTATCGGTGTATGGAAGCATTGCCAAAGGATTTTCACCGCCCACCATAAGCGAACTATCGCCATCGGGTAGTGCCATTAATAATGAGTTGAACGCCGAAACTGGTAACAATGTTGAACTCGGCACAAAGGGCAGCGCATTGCAAAACAAACTCTCGTGGGATGTAAGTGCTTTTTATTACAGGCTTGGCAATTCTATTGTTCAGCGCAGAGATGCACTCGGTGGTGACTTTTACATTAATGCCGGATCTACCAGGCAAAAAGGGTTGGAAACATCTGTTAGCTACAGGCTGGGTAAGTTTGTTGAAAAGGAATTTAATACCAACTCAAAAATCTGGATCAGCCATACGTGGTATCATTTTAATTATAAAGACTTTAAGCAGTTGAACGCCAATTTTGCAGGCAAACAACTTCCAAGCGTAGCGCCTACATCTTTAATTGCTGGTCTTGATTTATATAGCAAAACAGGGTTGTACGCTAATATAACTTACCAGTATACTGACCCTATCGCTTTAAATGATGGCAACACAGCTTATGCCGCGTCGTATAATTTATTAGGACTGAGGACCGGCTATAAAACAAGGTTTAGCAAAGCATACAGCATAGATTTTTTTGCAGGTGCCGATAATCTGTTTGATGTAAAGTATAGCCTGGGTAACGACATTAATGCCTTTGGAGGACGTTACTTTAATGTAGCCGCAGGCAGAAATTATTTTGCAGGTGTATCGTTGCAGATGATTAAAAAGAAGTAGAGATAGTTTGCAAACTATCTCAGAATAAGCGAACGTTTAACCATGAGGTCGGAGACCTCTTTTTATCCCTAAGTTCAAAGTCATCCCGATTTGCTTTCGGGACTAAGACTTTGAACAACCCTCCGATTTTTAGAACACTTAGGGAGAACGGG
>JANPPB010000329.1:0-6946 GCA_031428295.1 Segetibacter sp.
AGATACCACTCACATTAGCATTGATGAAACAACGGCATCAGGAGTAGCTTTAATAACTGTTGATGCAAAAGGCGAGAATGAAATTGTGGTTGCACCGGGGGCAAATAATTTACTTGAAGAGAAAAATATTTTAAGTGCCGAGGTTGTGATTGCAGAAGCTGAAATAATATTACTTCAGCTTGAAGTGCCCATTGCTACTGTAACCTTTGCATGCAGAAAAGCTTTTGAACTGGTTAAAAAAGTTATTTTAAATCCTGCCCCCGCCTGTACTTTACCGGCAGAGATTTATCCCCATCTTTATTTAATAACACCCAACGAAACAGAAGCATCTTTACTAACGGGTATTGAAGTAATGGATGAAAAATCTGCAGATGTAGCTGCTGATAAATTATTGTCGTATGGAGTTGAAAATGTAATTATAACGCTTGGTTCAAAAGGTGCTTATTTTAAAAATAAGGAGCTGAGTTTTTTAACGACAACAGAGAAAGTAGAAGCCATTGATACAACAGCGGCAGGCGATATTTTTAATGGAGCCATAGCAGTGGCACTTGCAGAAACCAACTCCTGGCAGAAGGCTATTCTACTTGCATGCAAAGCCGCAACAATATCTGTAACACGAATGGGCGCCCAGGCATCAGCGCCATTAAGGAGTGAAGTGGAGGAAGCTTTGCCATAAACTAAAAAATAATCATGCTTAAACCAGGTGATGGTTTTGCCTGAGGTAATAAAATACTTTCTCATTAAATCATCAAATTTTAAAAATATAAACGATCATGAAAAGATTGCTCTGGTGTTTCATTATCAGTGTTTTTTTATTTGAAGTTTTAGATGCCCAGCAAGTGACTAATGCTAACTCATTTAATAAATCACAAACGGTTGTGTTCTCCAAACAGGAACTTCAAAATAAAATTAAAGGCGGATGGGCGGGCCAAACGATAGGTGTTACGTTTGGCGGACCCTACGAATTTCGGTTCAACGGAACTTTCATCCAGGATTATCAGCCACTGGAGTGGCACGATGGATATCTAAAAGAAACTATGCTTTCAACTCCAGGCCTGTACGATGATTTGTACATGGATTTAACCTTCGTAGATGTTTTTGAAAAATACGGGCTTGATGCTCCGCTTGATTCTTTTGCCAATGCATTTGCCAAGGCTGAATATGATTTATGGCATGCTAACCAGGCGGCCCGCTACAATATTTTAAATGGCATGAAAGCACCCCAATCAGGTCACTGGCTAAACAACCCGCATGCTGATGATATAGATTACCAGATTGAAGCAGATTATGCCGGTTTAATGAGTCCGGGCATGCCTAATACGGCGTCTGCAATTAGCGACAAAATAGGCCACATTATGAACTACGGAGATGGATGGTATGGTGGTGTTTTTGTAGGCGCCATGTATTCATTAGCATTTACGAGCAATAATATTCATGCTATTGTTTCAGAAGCGTTGAAGACCATTCCAAAACAAAGCACATTTTACCAATGTATAAATGATGTAATTAAATGGCATAACCAATATCCAAAAGACTGGCGCCAGGCATGGTATGAAGTTCAAAAAAAATGGGCTGATGATATAGGTTGTGCTGATGGTGTATTTAATGCATTTAATATTGATGCCAAAACAAATGCAGCTTACATAGTTATTGGTTTGCTTTATGGTAATGGAGACTTTACAAAAACCCTTGAAATTACTACCCGCTGCGGGCAGGATGCTGATTGCAATCCTTCTTCTGCAGGCGGTATTCTTGGAGCTATGATGGGTTATGATAAGATACCTGCTTATTGGAAACAGGGACTAAAGGAAGCTGAATCCATTGACTTTAAGTACACCACCATGTCGTTAAATAAAGTATATGAGGTTGGATTTAAACATGCTTTACAAATCATTGAGCGTAATGGTGGAAAAATTGATGGCAATAAGATCACGATTAAAACACAGCAACCCAAAGCAGTGCGTTATGAGCAAAGCTTTCAGGGTATTTATCCAATATCTAAAAAAACAATAAAAAACAAAACGCAAACAGAAGCAAGCTTCGAATTTGAAGGCACCGGATTTGTTGTTCGTGGTGAAGCCCGTAAACCTATGCAGAATAAAGCTGATTATACTTTCCTGGCAGAGCTTTATATTGATGGACAAAAAGTGGAAACGGCATCGTTTCCAACCCGGTTTGCCACAAGGCGTCTTGAACTGTTTTGGAAATACGGGTTGGAGAAAAGAAAACATACAATAACCATTAAGGTACTTAATCCATCTCCCGAATATACCTTACTGTTTTCTGATTGTATTTTCTACTCCGATAACCCTGCTGCAATAAAACCTTTCCCTCCTCGTGCATCTTAAATCTTTCTTTAAGATTAGATATATATCCTGTATAGAACATTTCATCAGAATAGCTATAAAGGACATAAACATAGTAATATCGCATTACACAAATTAAATCCTACGGGCTAAATAGCCATCAGCAATCACAGGCTTAAACAGGTTGATGACAGCCGGGTAACCTTTAGCTACAAAGACTACAGGCATGGCAGTGTAAAAAAAAAATGACCCTTGAAGCCGGTGAGTTCATTCGCCGCTATGCCATGCACGACTTGTCCCGCCAAGCGGGATTTTACCAAAAGGACTGGTACGCATAAGGCACTTTGGCATACTAAGCAGTACCAGCAAACTACAGGCAGCCACACTAATAAAAGCACAACTACCCGCAGTTGCAAAACCTTCAGTCATTATAAGACCTGTAGTACAGGATTATAACCCATTCTAATGCCCGTGTTGTAAGCAAAACACCATGCACCGGTTAATAAGCTTTGAAAGAGGACCGCCATAAAACGGTATGGCACTGGCAGCAGATTTATTATATGCAATTATATAAAAATTACCCAAAAGCGGTACAGGTAGCATCATGCACATACAACAGCAAAAGCAGAAAAAAAGCAGTTTTTGAGGAACAATCTGACAATCAAAAATGTTTTTAAGCAATAAGCACAGAAGAAAAAAGGGCTGCACCATCTCAACCAACCTTAGAAAGCAGAAGACAGCTCTATAGCAACTCACTCCAACAATCCAAAACCCCATACTACAGCAAAACAAACTACCAAAGGTTCCCCGCCATTTGGCAGGCTCTACAACATTGGCTTCATCGTTAGCCTTGCAGGCCCGACGAAGCCTTATTTGTTGTACGTAGCTTCTACTTCATTAGTGCATTCAATTTGTATCTGGTTTCTTGAAAATCTTTAATAACCAATGCTTTTTGGTAATTTTCAATTGCCTTCTCTTTTTCTCCTTTGGCTGCATAAAAGTCTCCCATTGAATCATAGACGTTGAAACTTACTGGATAATTGCTGATATTTGATTTGAACAGGTATTCCGCTTCATCCATCTTCTTTTGCGACATGGCCATATAGCCCAGTTGATTGATCATCATTTCGGGAACCAAAAAAGTAAAGCCAAACTGCTTAGATACCTCTTTATAATGATTTTCGACTTTGGTCATGGTGTTCCTTGAAAATTTCATGTAGTCTTCGATGGTAAGCCTTAAATCATAGAACTTGAAAATAAAGTGAAGCGCATCATAGGTAGCAATTAGTGGCACGGATCCATGTGAGTCGTTACTGTAATACTTGGTATTATAAGCCAATCCGTTTTTTTTGTTTTTCTGTAGCAGGTTATTCAGTGCCAGAATGGAACGAAGGTGCTGTGTTGCAACAGACGTATCACGTTTCACTGTTGCAGTATCAATTCCTGGATTCATGGTATTTGCAATACCTAAAAAAAATGTTTTGCCTTTGTAGTCCTGCTGTGCCAGCAAACTACCGGCTTTTGACAGCAGTTTTTTGTTGTCCCACCATACGCTGGGGTCAATTGCTATGTATGCGTTAAATAGGTCTTTGTGGTTAAATAATATGTTCATAACAGCCAATCCACCAAAGGAATGACCGATCAACGTACGGTAAGGTAAAGTAGGATAAGTTGCATCAATGTAGGGCATGACTTCTTTCTCCAAAAAAGCTGTAAACTGCTCACCACCTCCGGATGTTCTCACCGCATTGCTGTCATTCATAATAGGATCAACATCCATATGGGTTGGTGTTAAATCCCGGGTTCTATCGGTATTGGGAATACCTACCACAATCATTTCAGGACAAATGCTGTTGCCATTCACGGAACTAAGCTGTTGAATCATCCCAACTACGGAATAGAAGTGGGCATCACCGTCTAAGAGATACACTACCGGATATTTTGGTTTTGCGTAAATGTCGAATTGTGCATTGTTTGGAACATAAACCCAAATCTTTCGTTTTTCCTGCAAAATTTTAGAGTCAATGCTGTCGATGTTGCCAAGTATGATTTTGTTTTCAAGTTGAGCTTTGCTTGTATGACAAACAAGGATTAATAAAAGGCAGGACAGATATGTTCTCATATTTGTTAGTTTATTAATAATTGATAATAAGTTATGTAAAACGAATTACGGCTTGGCGTTGTGGCGGTAATAGAATTCTTTCCGCCCCGGCAGCCAAAGCTTAATTAATGTTTAAACACTGTTAGCGGTTCGTTGTTTGTATTGGTCATATTTATTCGTCCATTACGGTCTGTCGTTGTGCTTTTACAATATGTCCACATTGTCGTCAAATTATTACTTTGCCTTCAATCCGATTGCCAATTAACTTTCGCTATAAGAAAGGATTTATTCCTTCAAAATAAAATAATTTTATTGCAATATAGAGCAGAAAGATACTTATTAGAATTATCCCTTCGGGCTTTGAAATGCCTCTTTTTGACCTCAGAAATATTAAAACTAATAAGGTAACTGTCAATAGAAATGGCAAGTCAAATTTCAGAAGATTGCCTTCCATATTTGTAGTGCTTATTGCTCCACCAAGTCCAATTGGAATCAGTTCATCAAAAATATTGCTCCCGATAATATTTCCTACCGACATTCCCGCTGATTTACGGATTGCCGCACCAACAGAAACTGCTAATTCAGGTAAACTTGTGCCCAATCCTATTATTACAATCCCTACAAAGGATTGAGCTACTCCCCATTTTTCGGCAAGCAACATTGCATTCTGCACAACCAAGTGTGACGAAAAAATTAATACTGAAAAGCCAGCTAATAGAAGGAGTACTAAAGCGGAATTTGAATAATCCCTTCCAGCAGAATAATATCACCCGGCACAATCTGCGAGGCAGCAATTTGAATGATTTTACCGCCGCTGCGAACGGTGGCATTAGAAGCTGCCATTTTTTTTAATGCCGCTATCGCTTTCTCGGCACGGTATTCCTGCATAAAGCCTATCACAGCATTCAGAATAACAATCGCCAATATGACAATGGTGTCTTTTTACATCGCCAATTGCAAATGCAATAACAGCAGCGACCAACAAAACAATAACCATCACATCTTTAAACTGATGCAGTAATAGAACAAAAACCGAAATTCTCTTTTTTTAGGTCAGTTCATTTTTTCCGAATTCAGTCAGGCGTTCCGAAGCAGTTTTGCTATCAATGCCTGATGGTGTTGTGTTTAACAACTGAGATATTTCGGTAAGAGGTAATAAATGCCAGTTCATTTTGTTGCTCCTTTATTTTTTAATAAATAAATATGTCATAAGAGCCATGTATAGAAGGGCAATTATAAAAGTATCAAGGCTTAAAAGCCATATTTGCTTTTTCTTTGGTTTAAAAAGAAGTCCTAAAACTACTACAGCCGTCATGATAATTGTGATAAATACCGATACTAAATGAGAGGAAGAAATATCTTTAAACAAGGAACCTTCCTGATAAAAAACATCATCAATGCCGAGTATAAACATATTAAACACATTGCTGCCCAATAAATTTCCGACAGCCATATCAAATGAACCCATTCGTAACGCAGCTAATGAAACTACCAATTCGGGTAAAGATGTGGCGGCAGCTATAAATACAGTGCCGAAAAATGAATTACCCAAACCCGAATATGTTGCAATGTGCTCGCCAAAATAGGGCAGAAATACAGCTGCTCCAATTACAATTAATGCGTGCAGTGCAAATCCGCCAATAACTTTTTTAAGGTCGGCAGCATGAGAAGCAGTGTGAGTAATTGCAGGTAGCGGATGTTCAATCAAATCGGCATGTTCATATTTGAAAATCCCAAAAATTGCTACCAAGTAAATTCCAAACAACAAAAAGGTAAAACTGCTTATCCATAACACAGAGGGTATTTCATGAGATAAATAAATAGCCATACCTGCCACCGTTAATAGAATAATTCCGAAAATGGCTGCTACGATATGGCTTGATTTGACCATTGAAAAAAGAGGTTGTTTTATTCTGGCATCTAAGACAGAAAGTATGAGCAGGTTAAATACGCAACTGCCAAAAATATCCCCGGCTGCTAAGTCAGGGGCTTTAACAATGGCTACCGAACTAATCCCTGTTATTAATTCAGGCAATGAAGTAACCGATGCCATTAAAATAAGTCCTACCCACGCTTTACCCATACCTGTGAGTTCGGCAATTTTATCTCCGTAAAAGGAAAGTTTGGTGCCGCTATAAATAATAATTGCAGCACAAACAGCAAATCCTAAAATATTTATGTATAAATTATCCATATTCAGTCCGATTGTATTCCTATATCTTTTGCTTGATCATCATTCACCATAATATATTCTATTTAATTGGAATTGCAAGTAATGGAATACGGATATGATAAGCAGTTTCTTTTGTTATGCTTTTTTGAAATAAGTTGTTCCAAAAACTTTTTCGTGTTACTGGTGATAAAGCCAAAATATCTGTTTTGTCATTCAATGAAATGTGTAAAATTGCTGTTGATATATCCGTTCCCTCTGTATGTTGAAATGAGAGAGGAATACCTTTGCTTTGCATTTCAATTTTTCTTTTGAATTTGATAAATACTTCTTCTTGCGCTGATGCTGCATATTTTCCATCATCAATAT
>JANPPB010000330.1:0-6833 GCA_031428295.1 Segetibacter sp.
AGCCCTGGAGTTAAAAGATTATAAAAAGAAAGACAGTCTTGAACAACTTAAGAATGATCCTGGGTATATGGACTCGCTTGACAGGGTGAGAAACAAAATTAATATTGCTGGTTTGTTACTTACGGGCCAAACGTTTAGCAACGAAAAGCGGATGTCGTCTTTAAGCGTTAATAGTTTAATGAATGAAGTTAGTTTTAATACTATGGAAGGTTTGGTAATTGATTTGGCACCTACGTATGCAAAAAAGTGGAACAAGACCAAGCGAAACCAGTTAAGTATTACACCCAATTTACGTTATGGGTTTAGCAACAAACATTTTAACCCAAGCCTCAACATTAAATACAATTACGGAAAAAAATACTTCAGTTCGGTTTCGGTTACAAGTGGAAGTAAAGTCTTTCAATTTGATAACCGCGATCCTGTAAGAGCATTTAGCAACACACTCAATACCTTGTATTGGGAGCGTAATTATTTAAAATTGTATGAGGCATTAACGCACAAAATTTCGCTAACCAAAGGTTTGGGTGAAGGATTTACAGCAACTGCGTTTTTTGAATACCAGGATAGAAAGCCCCTGGCCAATACTACCAGTTATAAATGGAGAGATCTTGCTGATCGGGAGTTCTCACCTAACATTTACCTGCCGCCCCACCAGGCTTCGGTGGCTGTTCTAAGCGTAACCTGGCAGCCCGGATCAAAATATATAGAATTACCGGGCCGAAAGATTATGATTGGCTCACCTTATCCTGTTATTTCCGGTTCTATAACAAAAGGTATTCCTGATCTTTTTAAAAGTGATGTTGATTTTACAAAATGGAAAATAGCTCTAAATCAAAACATCAATTTAAAGCTGGCCGGTAGCTTTTCATACAATGTATCGGGGGGCGGTTTCATATCGAACCAATCATCGTTCCTACCTGATTACACCCATTTTATTGCCAATAGATTTTCTGGTGCAGCACCCTACCTGCAAAGCTTTCAACTTATGGATTATTACACTTATAGCAATACGGCTAAAGCATATATTGAAGAACATGCGGAGTACCATTTAAATGGGTTGTTAACCAATAAAATTCCTGCTTTTAAAAAGTTGAACTGGTTTATAGTTATAGGTAACAATCTTGCTTACATAAATGGTGGCACTTTGTATGGAGAAGTTTTTTTTGGTCTCGAAAATATACTTAAAGTAGGTAGAGTAGACTTTGTACAATCGTTTACAAAAGCAGGGTGGGAAACTTCGGGTATACGCTTTTCTTTCGCAGGAATGCTAAGATAAAGTGGAACTTGTTTCAGCTTGATCACATCAACCTCCTCTTGACAATTCTTTATAATACCCCTGCTTATATTTGCCCTTTAAAATTTTGCCTGCCCTGCAAGCGGGTCCAACAATGGAACATTGACTAGCTTTTATTATTTAAAAGCAAAATGGATGTCTTAAAATTTAATTTATGGCAGTACTACATAACAGGGTTTCGCAAAAGGAACTCAAGCAACTTTTAATGGAAGAAACGGAGCCCCGTACCACCATTAGTTTCTATCATTATCATATCATACAAAATCCGCAGGAGTTTAGAGATGCCTTGTATAAAGGGCTGGATGCCTTAAACGTTTTTGGTAGAGTGTATGTTGCTAAAGAAGGTATTAATGCACAGGTAAGTGTGCCATCCACTAATTACGAAGCCTTCAGGTCATTTCTTTATTTATATGATTTTTTGAATGGCATTCGATTAAATATTGCTGTTGATGACGACGGCAAATCTTTTTGGGTGCTGAAGATTAAAGTAAGAGATAAGATTGTAGCTGATGGTATTGCCGATCCACTGTTTAGTATGGAGAACAAAGGCAGGTATGTAAATGCATTGGAGATGAATGAGTTTTTAAAAGATCCTGATACCGTTGTGGTTGATATGCGCAACCATTACGAGTTTGAAGTAGGGCATTTTAAAAAAGCAATCGAAGTTCCATCAGATACTTATCGCGACCAGTTACCAATGGCGGTTGATATGCTACAAGATCAAAAGGAAAAGAATATCATAATGTATTGCACAGGGGGCATTCGTTGCGAGAAGGCCAGCGCATATATGTTGCACAACGGTTTTAAGAATGTGTTTCATTTGGAAGGCGGTATTATTAACTATGCGCAGCAAATAAAAAAAGAAGGTTTGCCCAGTGCTTTTAAAGGAAAGAATTTTGTGTTTGATGACAGGCTGGGAGAACGCATTACTGATGAGATAATATCCAGGTGTCACCAATGTGGTCAGTCGGCAGACACCCATACCAATTGTAAGAACGATGCCTGTCATTTGTTGTTTATCCAATGCGAAAAATGTGCTCAACAATTTGATGGCTGCTGTACTCCTGAATGTCAGCAGGTATATCAACTGCCTTTGGATGAACAACAAAAATTACGTGAGGGCAGGCAGAATGGTATTATGATCTTTAATAAATCTCAAAAGAGATTGAGGCCAACTATTGAAGAAATGAAGGGGTATAGAGAGAGGAAGTAAAAAGTAAAAAGTAAAAAAGAAGATAGGAGGTAGGAGATAGAATATAGAAGATAGAAGATAGAAGATAGGAGGTACAATAAAAAGGAGAAGATAGATGAATTTTAGGTTTTGATTTTTAGGTTGCCATCTGCTTATTTATTGGTGCAAGGCAAACAATGGTTTACCGTGCAATGCAATTAATAAAGTGAAGATGCATAATATAAAATACAGCATAAACAACCCTACTGTTAGCTTAATATTGTTGCTGTAAAAGCCTATAATAGGCAACAACTGTAAGGCATGCATCCCAAAAAAATGAGCGGCTCTCAGGTCGCCAAAAGTAATGCTCCAATTAAGAAACGGTAGGCCGGGGCTGCCATCTACGGCGCCTACCGTGTGGCCTGTTGATGATGCCATGATATGAGCCGATAACGCAAAAATTACAAACGTCAACATCCCTAAACGTATACCCCATATATACGATTTGCTCAAGCCGGTTATATTGCGCCAAAAGAAAAGTATAGCAAAATAACCCGTCCATAATACTAAAACGGTAATTGCCAAACCCATTATACTATACAATGCGATGGTAGTGGGGCTCGAAAAATTGAAATGCGATTTTTGTCCACGTGCTGCCTGGAAGAGTACATAACCCATTTCAAAAATGAATACAATGAGCACCATTACATTAAAACTTTTTACTTTTTTTGGCTCATTTAAATAATGCAACAGCCAGCCCATCGTAAAACAATAAATAGTAATAGAAAGAAGAAATTTTATGGGCTTGATCCATGCATTAATGCCCATGATGGTTGTGTCATCTACCAATAGCAATACAAAACAGATAAGAACACCCAACAGGTTAATCCAGCCAAAATAATATAGCGTATGATTTCTCGATTTAAGCTCATTAAAAAACCGTTTCATAGCGAACGCTTAATAGTTTGAAAGGATCAATTTTCTGGTAGTGATTATTCTTATAATAAAATAGAGCAACAAACCACATGGACCCAGCATAAAGGTTAACAGCAGGCAGGGGATGAGTAACCAATGGTTTACCTGGTGTTTCTGTGCATTCTTAACTATAAAAAGTCCGGTCATCATGTCGAAGGCCAGGTAATGTATCCAGCCAGCCAATACAGCTTCATCTTTTGTAAAAAGCGCCTTTACACCACCAAGTGTATTAAAACTCTTAAAGTCGGCGGGTTGCAAATTGGTGAAGATGAAATAACAATAGAACAGCGCAAGAATTGTTACAATGATACCTGTAATGATGTGTTCGGTATACTTCCATCGTGGTAGTAACAGCAATAATAGCCAACCCGGCAAAACCAGGGTATTACAAAATGAAAACACCTGATCTGGAGTCATATAAGTTTTTTAAAGGTTGGGTAGGGCAGAAATAATTTATGAAGAATCCCGTAACATTTCAAAATTGTTACTTTAAATCTTTGTTTCCTCAAGGCAATAAAAAACTTGAGGGTATTATTAAATTAGTTCACCAGTACTTTTAAGGCTTGCAATATTTTTAGTTCCGTTGTTTTTTCATCTGTTTCCTGCGGAACAAATTTTTCTCCAATCAATTGCTCATAAAGTTCAATGTATCTTTTGCTTATGGTTTCAATCCACCCGGTTGACATTGCCGGTACCTGCTGTCCTTCTTTGCCCATAAAATCATTTGCAATCAGCCACTCTCTCACAAACTCTTTACTCAACTGTTTCTGTGGTTCGCCGGCGGCTAATCTTTCTTCAAAGCCTTCTGCATAAAAATAGCGGGATGAGTCAGGCGTATGGATTTCATCCATCAAATAAATTTCATCCCCAATCTTTCCAAATTCGTATTTGGTATCAACCAGTATCAACCCTCTTTTTGCCGAAATTTGTTTTCCCCTTTCAAACAACGATAGGGTGTATTTTTCAAGTTGTACATAGTCACTTTCCGATACCAACCCTCTTTCAATAATTTCTTCTCTGGAAATGTCTTCATCATGACCAACTTCAGCCTTAGTACTTGGGGTTATTATGGGTGTAGGAAAGTAATCGTTTTCACGGAGGCCTTCGGGTAAAGCTACCCCACACAAAGTGCGTTTGCCGCTATTATAGGTGCGCCATGCATGACCGGTAAGATTACCTCTTACAACCATTTCAACTTTAAACGGCTGGCATCGTTTACCTATAGCCACATGAGGGGCAGGGGTACTTACCAGCCAGTTGGGACATATATCTTTTGTTTTGGATAGCATGTACGCAGCTACCTGGTTTAATACTTGTCCTTTATAAGGTATGGGATGAGGAAGTATCACATCGAAGGCGGAGATGCGATCGCTGGCAATCATTACCAGCCACTCGTCGCCAATTGAATAAACGTTGCGTACTTTACCGCTGTAAAAGTTGGTTTGTTGTGGAAAGTGATAGGTGGACATGAATCAAAATTAAGAACCTTATACACAACATTCTACTTTACAAATAATTTTATCTCTTACCTGATATCCATAAACAAATTAAATTTTAATAGCAATATAACAATTGCTATTATTGTTCTTATAAACCAACAAATTGCTCATATGAAAAAGTTTCTACCCTCCATTTTAATATTGAGTATTTTTTGCTTAAATACAAGTATTGTATCAGCTCAAAATGCTACCATCAACGGAGCAGTAAAAAGTGCCAGTAATGGTGAGGCAGTCATACAAGCTTCAATCATACTTAAGGGTACCACACAGGGTACCATATCCGATGATAAAGGAAATTTTAGGATTACCACTTCTAAGTCTTTTCCGCTTACATTGGTTATATCGGCCATAAATTTTACCACTAAAGAGATTGAACTAAGAGACAATCAATTTGTGGACGCTTCGCTTGAAGCATCCTTTTTGGTGGGTGATGTATTGGTTACTGCAGGTACCCGTACTCCTGTAAGAGTGTTAGAGTCTCCGGTATCTATTGAAACGGTTAGCAGGGCAGCTATTCGAAATATTCCATCGCCCAGTTACTACGATGCTATTGGATTGTTGAAAGGGGTAGATATTACTACCTCAAGCTTTGCATTTAAAACACCAAGTACCCGTGGTTTTAATGGTAGTGGTAACCTGCGTTTCAACCAATTGGTTGATGGTATGGATAACCAGGCTCCGGCTTTAAATTTTGCCATAGGCAGTATTGTGGGTTTAACTGAACTTGATGTTGAAAGCATGGAGTTGCTGCCTGGTGCATCATCAGCCTTGTACGGCTCAGGAGGTATGAACGGAACTTTGCTTATCAACAGTAAAAGTCCTTTTAAATATACCGGCATTAGTTTTCAAATAAAGCAAGGTGTCAACCACGTTGACAACTACCAGCGCAAACCTGCTCCCTTTTACGATTGGTCGTTTCGCTGGGCTAAAAAAGTTTCAGAAAAATTTGCATTTAAGATAGGAGCCCAGTTTGTACAGGCCCAGGACTGGCGTGGAAATGACGTAAGAAACCTGAGAAGGGAAAATGTAATTAGCTCGTTAAAAGATGGCGATCGCCTTTCTGACCCCAACTATGATGGTGTAAATATTTTTGGTGATGAGGCATCTGCAAGCATGGGCGCATTTGCACAAGCTGTAAGATTTCAGGTTAGCCAATCTCCCGGCGGACAACAAGGCCTAGGAGCTGTAGACCAATTGGTTGGTGCTGGTCTTTCTCCCCAGGTGATTGCTCAAATGATTAACGCTGGTGCCCCCTCTTTAGTACCGTTGCTTCCTTTCTTAATACCTACCAGTACGGCTGCAAACAATCCGTACAGGGGAACTTTTGGCGCACAATCTGTTAGCAGAACAGGTTACGATGAAAAAGAACTGGTAGACTACAATGCCTACAATGTTCGTTTATCAGCAGGTATGAATTATATGCTTACCAAAAATATTGAAGCTTCTTTTCTTGGATATTTTGGAACAGGTACATCGGTTTACACCGGTGCCGACAGGTACTCTCTTAAGAACCTTAAAATGGGTCAGTACAAACTGGAATTAAAAAGTAAGAATTGGTTTTTAAGAGCATATACCACACAAGAAAATTCAGGCGATTCTTATACAGCAACAACTGCTGCAATATTTATAAATCGGGCATGGAAAAGTGATGCCAGTTGGTTTCAGCAATACTCCGGTACTTATGCTGCGGCCAGACTCGGTTTAATACCCGGACAAACACCAGGTACATTCTTACCTGCTTTTCCTGATGCAGTTGCACACAGTACTGCCCGTTCAGTTGCAGAAACAGGAAGATACCAACCAGGATCAGCACAGTTTAAACAAGCCTTTCAAAATGCCATTAATGTACCAATCGGTTTAGGTGGAGCAAAGTTTGCTGATAAATCAAACTTGT
>JANPPB010000331.1:0-6808 GCA_031428295.1 Segetibacter sp.
GAAAAAATTCAAAGCTACCGTCTATGTTTGATTGCTTTAATTCTATGTTTTTGAACTCGGGAATGAGAATACGAAGCCACTCAATGAAATCCTTTGGTGCAATATTGTCGCTGAAAATTTTTTGTATAACTGACGAAAGATTAGAAGCATCTGAATCAAGCTTTCCGTTCACTGACGGAGTTTTCTTCAATACAGACTTCCCAACAAAAACCCTTGAAAAATTATCAATAAACTGCTCAAATTCTTGCTCGTAAGTAAACCCTAATTCCTTCCACTTCACAATAAACTCTTTTCGCTTGTCTGCATCTGAAACATCTGCAATTGAAAAGATTGTATCTCCCAAAACATGTTCAATATCGGTTTGTGGTGGGTAAATGCCCACAATTTCAAAATCTCTGTTCTTTCCTTTTGTAAAAGTAAAAAATTCAGATTTTAAAGGCAACTTACTTTCAAAATCATAGTTTATTGCAAAGGTTGGAGTTCCACTATTCTTGGAGATTGGTAGAGGTTTGTGATTAAAACTTATTAAATCATTCACAACAAAAAAATTCAGCCCTTTCAAACCATAAGTTGCCAGGTAATTCGTAAACTCCAAAGCCTCAAAAATGTTACTCTTCCCACTTGCATTAGGCCCAACAAAAGCACAAAACGGTTTCAAATCTTCCAGTTCAAAATCAACTAAAGATTTAAAATTTTTAATCTGAATTTTTTTAATCCGCATCTTTCAAAAGTAACCAAATTATCGCCTCACCCCAACCCCTCTCCTCGCGGAGAGGGGCCTAACGCCATAAAGTCAAAGACTTTAAGGCATACATAAAAATGGAGAACAGGCATACACCCATTCTCCATAGTAAAACCATAAATCCAAATCCAAAAATTCTTATCTCAAGTCCCCCTTCGGGGGATTTAGGGGGCCGTTTTTAATTTAAACTTATAAAGTCTACCGGTACCAGTTTAATTACACCAGGCTCCTGCATGGTAACTCCATAAATAAAATATACAGCACCCATTGTTTGCTTATTATGGGTTACAATAATAAACTGTGAGTTACCACTAAACTCCTGTATCATCTTGGTAAACTTACCAACGTTGGCATCATCCAGGGGAGCATCCACTTCATCCAAAATACAGAACGGTGCAGGCTTAATCAGGTAGATGGCAAAAAGTAGCGCTGTTGCTGTCAGGGTCTTTTCCCCGCCACTTAACTGGCCAATGCTGCTGGGCTTTTTACCCTTGGGCTTGGCAATAATATCAATACCGGTTTCAGCCAGGTTGTCCGGATTTTCCAATATCAGGTCGCCAAAATCTTCTTCGGTAAATAAGGCCCTGAACACTTTTTGAAAATTCTCCCGAACCGCATTAAACGTATCCAAAAACTTTTTGTTAGCCGTTGTCTCCACTTCCTGTATTGTTTGCATCAAACTTTCTTTTGCACTTACCAGGTCATTCTTTTGCTCAACAATAAAGTCGTAGCGCTTCTTCATTTCGGTGTAAGCTTCAATGGCTGTAGGGTTTACTTCACCCATATTTTCAAGTCGCTTTTTCATACGGTCGCTGGCGGCCTGTAATTCTTCCACCGCAGTTTCTGTTGTGCGTGCCTGGTCAATAATATCATCCAGGTTTATCCTAAACTCTACACTCAACCGCTCTTTCATGCCAGCTAATTGAAGCTTCAACTCATTCGATTTATCCTTTATTTCTGATAACAAATGATCCAGTATTTCCCTCGTCTTTATTTTATGCCTCACCTCACTTTCCTTTTCAGCCAAAGCATTTCGAAGATTGTAATAAGCCTGGTCAACTTCATTTAGCTTCTTTTCTTCCTCGTCCTTCATGCGCATCAGGTTCAACAAAAATGCTTCTGAATCTTTCAGTGTGGCTTCGTTGTCAACAATGTTCTCTGATGCCAGCTTTAATTGTACGGAATTGGTTTCTATTTGCTGAGTCAGATCGTTTAACTGGTTGTTCTTAAACTGCAACTCGGTTTTTAAAGCCGAGATTTTACTTTGCTGGCGGGTCAGTTGCAGATTACTTTCATTAAACATCCTGTTTACTTCCTGGTAATCCTGTTCAGCCAAAGTGTAATCCTGTTCCTGCGTTTTCATGTCGTTGCCCGCCGCCAGTAACTGCTCATTTAAACCCAATAACTCTTCACGAACATCGGCAATAGAATCCTGGTTTATGTCAAGATTAATTTGAACATCCTCCAGTCTTTTTGTACTGGTAGCATGAGAAGCAGTTAGATTTTCAATCCGATTTTGCAAAGCGAATACCTGGTTAGTCAATTCGCTTATTTGTTGTTGGGTTTGCCTGATGGCATTTTCTTTTAACTGCTGCGTGTGTGCAATCACTTCATTTTGACGAGTTTGAATTTCTGCCTTGCGCTCAACAACTATCTTTTCTAAACCCACTAATTCGTCAGCAAGCTTTTCAAGGTTTTTAGCACGACCAATCTTTTTGCCTTCAAACAAACCAACACTTCCACCGCTCAAACTATATTTTCCCTTTACGAACTTGCCCGTTTTCTCAAGTACTACCGCTCCATTACTGTCCTGCAAAGCAGATTCGTCTTCAGCAATAAAAACATTGCTCAACAGGTACTCTGCAAGCTTGCGGTATTTGTCCTCTACCTCAATAACATCCATGGCTGCAATGGTTCCTTCAGGCTGGTGACTGGTTGCATTAATGTACTCATTTACTTTATCCAGCAAAAAGAAATTAGCTTTTCCTTTTTTATTCGCATCCAATAAATTCACCGCTTCTAAACCTTCACCCAGGTTGTTAACTACATAATAGTTCAGGTAAGGTTCCAGCACATTTTCAACTGCCGCACGGTAAGCTTCTTTTACATAAATGATGTTGGTAAGGATCGGAGACGAATGGTTCCAGTTATTGTTTTTGCTCAGAAATTTTACGCTCTCAGGATAGCCTTCCATGCTGTCGATCATGCTTTTTAAAAGGGCATGTTCGTTACGCTTTGCATCCAGCTTACGGTTTTCTTCGGCCAACTTGCTGCGAAGGTTTTCCAACTGTTGCTGCGTCTCTAAAATTTGTTGTTTGGTATGTTCGTGTTGCTCTTGTAGTTGTTTTAAATCCGCCCGCTTATCTTCCAGCTCCTGCTCTTTTTCAATCCGCTGCTCTTCCAATTGCTTTAATTGAGCTTCGCGTTGCTGGCGTTCGTCCTGCAACTGTATCAATGCTCTTTGTAGGTTTTGTATTGAAGCATCCGCTACTGCTACTTTCTTTTCAGCTTCAAATTGTTTGCGTTGAACTTCCTGGTACGATTTGCGTAACTGGTCGACTGCGGCACGTTTATCATCAAAAACCTGGCGTCTCGTTGCTACTTCAAGGGTGGCTGCATCCAGTTGTAGTTGCAGGTTGCTCATCTTGCTTTCTTCCTCAGTCAACTGTTGCGTAGTAAATACAATTGACTCATTAATACCGCTTAACTGCCCGGCTGCCTTATCTAAAAACGATTTTAAACTGGTTTCTTTTTCTTTTAGATAACCAAGTTTTTGACTGGATAGATTTTTATCGTTCTCCTGTGTACGCAGCTTTTGAACGAGGTCGTTAAACTCATGCTGCAATGTTTGCAACGCTCTTTCTTTTTCAATAAAACCAACACGCTCCGACACAAGGGCGGCTTCTTCAGTTGCTATTTGTGCTTCAAGCTGTATGCGTTTATCGGTTTCTGCTTGTTGCTGCTCGTTTAACAGGTGATAGGTCTCATTAAAACCTTCCAGCGAAGCTTTAGCCAGTTCAACAGCAATCTCTTTATAATCTTTTTTTATTTCGAAATATTTCTCTGCTTTCTTAGCCTGGTTTTCAAGGGTTTTAAGCTGGTTGTTTATTTCAAATAACAAATCTTCAATTCTGTTCAGGTCGGCTTCGGTAAGGTCCAGCTTGGCCTTGGCTTCTTTTTTACGCGTTTTATAAATGGTGATGCCGGCAGCTTGTTCCAGCATACGGCGACGACTGTTTTCCTTATCGCGAATAATATCATCCACCATAGCCAGCTCAATAATTGCATAGCTGTCGGTACTGATGCCGGTATCCATAAACAGGTTATGGATGTCTTTCATGCGGCAGCTAACATCGTTCAGACGATACTCGCTTTCGCCGTTTTTATAAAATTTACGGGTAACGGTTACGGTGCTGAATTCGGTTGGTAAAAGGTTCTTTGTATTTTCAAAAGTGAGGCTTACTTCGGCCAAACCGCTTGCGCTGCGGGTACGACTTCCGTTAAAAACCAATGCATCCAAATTTTCGCTACGCAGGGCACTAATTTTCTGCTCTCCTATCACCCAGCGAATGCTATCAATTATATTGCTTTTACCACAGCCATTGGGTCCAATAATGCCTGTGATGCCTTCATCAAAATTGACCACCGTTTTGTCGGCAAAACTTTTAAACCCCTTGATTTCTAAACTTTTAAGTCTCATATTCTTTTAATTATGAAGTATGAGTGATGAAGTATGAAGTGTTTAAACCAGTTCATTCATAATTCTACATTCATAATTCTCAATGCGAACATACAGTAAAAGAAGGGGGGTGAGAAATGAGAAAAATAAGCGGTGGAAAGGTTGTGGAGAATGTGTTTTTTGGATGCAGAATTATGAATGTTGAGTTATGATTTGATAGGCAAATTGAGTTAGGTTTTCGTTCATAATTCATCATTCGTAACCAATAATTCTTTTCGACCAGGCGACAATACTGCTATGTGGCGATCGTTGGCTGCCAGTACAGTCAGGCGGGCGTCGCAGCACTCTTATACTAGATTTCATTAAAATATGAAAGTCAAAAAATTTACACTCTGTAGTTGGCAAATTGCCAACTTTTAATTATTTTTGAAACTCATTTCACAGCAATAGACATGCTCGTTGTTTACCTGAATAAACTTAATGACTTTGCGAAAAAACATGCTGATGCAAGAAAAAGTCTTAGTGTTTGGAAAAGTGTAGTTGAAAATTCAAAATGGAGAAAAAAGCAGGATGTGCTTAACGACTTTCCTAACGCTAAAATGATTAAAAATAATAGGGCAAGGTTTGAAATCCTTCACAACACATACAGACTGATTGCCGAGATTGATTATGAGGATGAAATTTTGGAAATAAGATTTATAGGAACACATACTCAATATGATCGCATTGACCCTTCAAATATTTAACTATGATAAATAATTGGTCCATTATAGAAAATAAGAAAACTTATGAGTTGGCATGTAAAAGGTATGAGGAAGTGAAGTTGGTAGCAAAAGGATCAGATGAACATAAAGAAAAAATGCTCCTGGCTTTACTTATCAACCAGTATGACGAAAAAAACAGCAGCCTACCAGAAGTGGACCCAATAGAATTGATTAAGATAAGAATGGAAGACTTTGGCTATAAAGCAAATGACCTTGCCCGCGAATATGGCGATAAAGGAACTGTAAGTAAAGTTTTAAATTATAAACAACCCTTATCGCTTACAATGGTGAGAAAATTCAGTAAAATTTTACGTATTCCGTCCGATATGCTTATAAAGGAATATGCGCTACAATAAAATAAAGGGTTTAAAACAATTTTTATTTTGATTATTACTCCGCCCTTGTTGTTGTTCCCTCAGCGCTGCCGTTGCAGGGTGTTGTCACCTGCGACCGCAGCGCAGGCTTAGGATGAGCAAAGAACAAAATGCCCAACCTCTAAGCTCAGTCGTTGGCGACAACACCAACGATGGCACCTAAATCAAAACATAAACCAAGCACAATAGCACCCATACCGATGAACGTAATGCAGCAATAAAATTTACTTTTGTATCAAATAAATCGTCATGACAACATCTTCGATTCGGGAACGACTTCACCACTTTATAGAAACTGCCGAAGAAAAAAAAGTGCAGGCTATCTATACAATTTTTGAAGATGAGATAAACCAGGATACCTGGGAATATACGGACGAATTTAAAGCTGAACTGGACAGCCGTTTCGAATATTATAAATCCGGCGGCAAAATGGTGACCCCACAGGAGGCAGATGAAGAAATCAAACAACTTTTACAAACCGGCAACTCAAAATGAGTTATCAATATATTTATGAACGAAGTGCGTTAAACGAATACAAAGAGGCGATACTTTGGTACAAAGAGCGTAGTGAAATCGCATCTAAAAATTTTATTACGTCTTCGTCCTGATGGGGTCTCCTTGCATAGCCCTGTGGTTTAGCTAAGGGATCCCGGCATGCAACGCAGAGCCTGCCTCGCTGTATTAGCCTATCGTGTGGACACATCTTTTTTTCTTTTGACTTTTGCTCTGTAAGAGCACCCTGTTTATAGAAAATTATACAAAACCATTATTTAAGCTCCGTAGGTGCTTCCTAATTACTCAAATTATAGGTGGCACCTACGGAGCCAGGAACTTAATATTCTGATTTTTCTACAAACAGGATGCTCCTCCGGAGCAAAAAGCCATTTTTCATTTATGAAATATTCAAAATCAGAACCTCGCATATTTGTGTCCACACGATAGGCCTTTGGCGGGGGACCACAATCGCTGTCAGTGCAACGATAAGCATGATAACCAAGGTCAGCCGTGCGGCATCGTTCTATACGGCTTAGCACCTTATGGCTGCCTGCTGCAGTCACCTCTTTCCAACCTGGCATCTGTTGCAGCAGTTGTTGCAGGGTTGCCCTGGAGCCTGTGGTGTTACTTGGTGCCATCAGCCGGTGGATTATGGAGCTGATCAAGCGGGTTGATGATACGGCTGCACCGGTGGGTTTGCAGGTGCAGGTAAATCATTGTAGTGCTAATGTTGCTGTGCCCCAGCAGTTCTTTA
>JANPPB010000332.1:0-3362 GCA_031428295.1 Segetibacter sp.
GCAAAAACCATTTCCACTTCGCTGGTGCCAATGCCAAATGCAATGGCACCAAAAGCGCCGTGTGTGGAGGTGTGGCTATCACCGCAAACAATCGTTAAGCCGGGCTGTGTTATGCCCAATTCAGGACCTATTATATGAACTATACCCTGGTATGGATGTCCTAAGCCATACAGTTCAATATTGTGATTGGCGCAATTTTCAATTAGTTTATCAACCTGAAATCTGGATAGTTGGTCGGCAATAGGCAGGTGCTGGTTGATTGTTGGCACATTGTGGTCGGCCGTTGCCACTACCTGCTTTGGACGGGCAACTTTTAGTCCACGCTTTTCTATACCGCTGAATGCCTGCGGACTGGTTACCTCGTGTATAAAATGCTTATCAATGTATAAAACAGACGGGCCATTGGGTATTGTTTTTACCACGTGGCTGTCCCAGATTTTATCGAATAATGTATTTGCCATAGCCTCACCCTCGTTCCCTCTCCACCTCATCCGCCCTTCGGGCACCTTCTCCAAAAGAGAAGGACAGCGGACACATGTCTACTAGAGAGGGAGGTCGGGCATTTTTTATTTGTTGAACAATATATTTTTACCTTTCTGCATTTGATGATTTTGGAACCACAGAGGCACAACGACAATGAGGATCACAGAGGCTATATAACTATGTGCAACTCTCTCTGTGCAACTCTGTGTCTCCGTGACTCTGTGGTTCACAAAAAAATTTAATAAAGAACTTTTAGTACAAGAGTGCGACGCAACGGCTGCTACATACCACCACAACCGCCGGTTACCAAAACCTATAACACCATCTCTGTAATATTATTATTGTATTCTTTATACTGATGTGCCAGCAGGTTCAAATCTTCTTCTTTTACTTCTTTCTTTTCGTCGGCTACTTTTAAAAAGTCCTGGTACAACACATCAATGTCATTTCGGGTAAACGAAAAACCCAGTTTTTGAAAACGATGCGCCAATGCACTGCGTCCGCTACGTGCGGTCAATATAATCTTGCTTTCTTCTGCACCTACATCTTCAGGGTTGATGGTTTCGTAAGTGGAGGCATCTTTCAAAAATCCATCCTGGTGAATGCCGGACGAATGTGAGAACGCGTTTCCACCCACAATTGCTTTATTAGGCTGAACCGGCATGCGCATGGTTTCTGCAACAAGGCGGCTCATAGGGTTTAATAATTTTGATTGAATATTGGTATAAAAATTAAGGTCTTTATGCTGTTTAATGATCATGGCAACTTCCTCAAGGGATGTGTTTCCGGCTCTTTCGCCCAGGCCATTAATGGTGCATTCTATCTGGCGGGCACCGGCAATTATTCCTGCAATTGAGTTGGCGGTTGCCACACCCAAATCGTTATGGCAATGGCACGAAATAATTGCTTTATCAATATTTGGAACATTGTTAACCAGGTAAGCAATCTTATCAGCATATTGATACGGAAGGCAATAGCCGGTTGTATCGGGAATATTAACAGTAGTAGCACCAGCTTTTATGACCGCTTCAATTACACGGGCCAGGTATTCGTTTTCGGTTCGGCCCGCGTCTTCGGCGTAAAACTCAACGTTGTCAGTAAAGTTTCGGGCCCATTTAACGCATTGGATGGCACGGGCTAAAATGTCTTCGCGATTTGAATTGAACTTGGAAACAATATGAGAATCCGAAGTACCAATACCGGTATGTATCCGTGGGCGTTTGGCATATTTTAATGCCTGACCTGCTACCTCAATATCTTTTTGAACAGCCCTGCTTAAACCACAGACGACAGCATTTTTAATTACTTTGGCAATTTGCTCAACCGATTCAAAATCGCCGGGGCTTGAGATGGGAAAACCTGCTTCAATTATATCAACACCTAACTCCTCCAGTTTAAGGGCAAGCTCAACTTTTTCGCCGGTATTTAATTTACAACCCGGCACTTGTTCGCCATCGCGGAGTGTTGTGTCGAAGATGAATACCTGTCTGCCGTTCATAACCAATATTTTACGTGTAAAATGGGGTAGTTAATTTTGATAAAACTCTCTATAAGAAAGCCAAACTACCTTTATCTTCGAAAGTATTGCATAACACGTATAGCCAACTAACAAAGTTGAAAGGGTTTTACAGGGATTAAATAAACAACAATTTGCTGAAACTTAATACAGTACTGATTTTTATAAGTAAAAAACTACGATGCCCAACCAGTCGACAGATGCGCTTTTTCAACTGATACACTCCTTAGAAAAAGGGGAGAAGCGAAATTTTAAGCTGTATGTAAAGCGCAATACGGATAATGATGAACTAAAAACAGTACAGTTGTTCAATGCATTGGACAAGATGGACCGGTATGACGAAGAATCACTATTGACCAGGAATCCTGCTATAAAAAAGCAACAGTTATCCAACATAAAAGCCCAACTAAATAAGCAGCTAATGGCCAGCCTGCGGCTGTTAAAAAGCCAGGATAATATTGCCATACAATTACACGAGCAACTGGATTTTGCCCGGATACTCTACGACAAAGGTTTGTACATTCAAAGCCTGCGCACCCTGGACCGCATTAAAGAAAATGCCCAGCTTAACAACCAGGTAAGCCTGATGGTGGAGGTGTTGTTTTTAGAGAAAAAAATTGAATCGCTGCACATTACCCGTAGCATAGAAAACAAGGCCGATGTGCTAACCGCTGAGGCCGATGCATTAAATACAAGGGTACTTCACATTACGCAACTAAGCAACCTTGCTTTACGGTTATACAGTTGGTACATTAAAAATGGGCATGCCCGTAACCAGGCCGATGAAATTGAAGTAAGACGGTTTTTTCAACAGCACCTATCGTTCGATCCTGAAAACGTAGACGGCTTTTACGAAAAACTATACCTGTACCAAAGCTATTGCTGGTATGCTTTCATAAGGCAGGACTTTTTAATGTATTACCGGTATACCTACAAATGGGTGGATCTTTTTGACCGCGATGCCAACATGATTAAAATTGAAACTGCGCTATACATAAAAGGATTGCACAACCTGGTAAGCGCACATTTCGACTTGCAGAACTACAAAAAATTCGATATTGACCTAAAAAAGTTTGAGGAGTTTGCGCAAACGCCGCTGGTGGTTGATAACGATAACAACCGCATTCAAACCTTTGTATACCTGCATTTGGCAAAGCTGAACAAGCATTTTATGCAAGGCACTTTTACGCAAGGCCTGCAATTGATTCCTGAAATTGAGGCTAAGCTTAAGGAATACGCCTTGTACCTCGACCGCCATCGTGTGCTGATATTTTACTACAAAATTGCCTCACTGTATTTTGGCAGTGGCGATAACGACCGGGCCATTGATTACCTGAATAAAATCATTAAATGGAAGGTAGAC
>JANPPB010000333.1:0-2057 GCA_031428295.1 Segetibacter sp.
CTCAAAAATTCTTCATGTCTGTCCAGGGGGAGAAACCAGTGTGTTGTCAATTTTTTAATTGGTGTGTTTCCACTTAAAGTACTACGTGGATTGATCAACATATCGGGGCTGAGTGTTGAGCCGCATTTTTCGCACTGGTCGCCAAAAGCATTATTATGGCTACAAACCGGGCAAGTGCCTACAATGTACCTGTCTGCTAAAAAAGTCTGTGCTTCTTCATCAAAAAACTGCTCCGTTTCCTTCTCTTCCAGGTCGCCATTGTTATTGAGCATAGTAAAAAACTCCTGGGCAGTTTCGTGGTGCAGCGGGTCAGAAGTGCGGTGATAAATGTCAAAATTGATACCCAGGTCGGCAAGGTTCGACTTTAAAATTTCATGGTATTTGTCAACGATTGCCCTTGGCGTAGTGCCCTCCTTCATGGCCTGTATGGTTATGGCAGCGCCGTGTTCATCGCTTCCGCAGGCAAAAACAACATTTCTTTTTTGGGCTTTTTGGTAGCGTACATAAATGTCGGCCGGCAGGTATGCTCCCGCCAGGTGACCAATGTGTTTCAGACCGTTTGCATAAGGCAGAGCGGCCGTAATCATATATCTTTTTGGTAAGTTCATTTTGGTACCCGGCATTTAAAAAGTAAACAACATCGTTGCTGCCTGCCCCGTCAAGCTTGCGGGGTCGCACTCTTGTACATTAGGCCAATACGCAACACAGGTGTTACTTAAAACGGGTTGCAAAAATAACTAATCCCCGCGCAAGCTGAACAGTTTGGCATCGTCCTGTTTGATGAAAAGTTACTACCCTTAAATGAAAAGTTACTACCCTTAAAAGGAAGTGAATGCTTTGATTAATGGCTGTTAATTTTTATTTTGAGTACCTATATTTCATGGTCTCATCAAAAACCTTTCCTCATGAATAGCATAATAAAAACAACCGGTAAAGCTTATAATGTATGAGGTGCAGTATTGCGGTGGCTTTATTTATTGCCCTGCAAATGACAGCGTGTAACAGTAAAGAAAAAGAAGTAATAATTACACCTGCAAAAACCAAGGTTGTAAAAAGAGAAAACGTTGCCCCAAAAGACATATTCAGCCCTGCCTTTAATATTTTGCTCCTTCGAAACTATAATAGCAAGCCCGATAGCAACCAACTGGAAATGTTTTTGACCAAATTGAATAACAAACCTCCGTTGGTGGTTTGTTATTCAATTTTTTCATAACGAAGAAAACGAATTAACACTGGCAGCTTTTGGAGGCAAACAAAACCATAAAGATTTTGACAAATATCCCTTTGTGCCCATACTTGAAGTTTCTGATTGGACACCTAACAATAAAATTGATCTTACGGGCAAGAACGTTTTCTTCAGTAACCAGGAAAATAAGTAAGAAGGAGGGCAAGGGGGCTGACCCGTTAAAGGTGCTGGAAAGTAAAATCAATAAACCAGGGTTTGCATACATCACTTTTACGCCCCGGCTCATGCCAGGCAATATTTTATGGTGTATGATATCGGTTATATGAACAGTTTACCTACCGCTGCTATACATGCTGACGGGGCAGTTATAAGTTCGCTCGATCTCTCCTTAAATCCTTCGCCGCCAAGAAGTAGTTTGTAATTTTTCTTATCTATTACATTTTCCTGTTACAGATCAATTAAAGTTTTTAGGTGGGGAAGGGTTGGCAGAAACACCAACTACTGGAACAGGAGCTATTAAAAATCTATGTTCAGAAGAGTCAGAAAAAAGGGCATGTGGATCGTCAAATCCAACGAAAATATTATAATAAATATGTTTTCTAAGAACATTTGGTGCAAATAAAACGTATTGTGCTTTGTTGTTTTTCAAAGCTTTTGCGATGGTATTTATATCGCCGTTTGTTAGAATAAGATCGCCGAAGTAAGTTGATGGGCCATATTTCACACTACCAGTACTTCTTCCTTTTAACAATTTGATTATCGGGTCATCATCGAAGTCTGTACCTATAAATCCCTTTGCCTTCCATCCATGAAGTGTCAATGTATCTATTCCACCTATATAGTATTGAAATGCGATTTTCCCTGCTGGTAA
>JANPPB010000334.1:0-3143 GCA_031428295.1 Segetibacter sp.
ACGGCTATTAAATACGATTGCCATTTTGAAGATATTGAAACGCAGTTTACTTTATTAAGGGCTGAGCTTGCCTGTAAAATGCATGAGCCACTTTGTATTGCAGCAAAAGTTCCATCTATCCTGCGTTTTAATCCCGGCAACGATAACATCAAATTTAATTTTTTAAGCACGATCAATGTGGTGCATTCCTCGGCTTTGCAAGACATTGTAAATAACAAAAACCTTATTAACACGAGTTTCGTCCAGGCCTTAAGATTTTCGAGGAAAGGCGACTTTTTAAAAACTTATTGCCCGGTGGTAAAAGCAACACTTGGCAGCGAGTATACAGATTCTTTAAACAAGTTTTTCCCCAGGCCCGCCCAAATCGATTTGGGTACTGTAAGCGGATCAAGAGCAGCCCTATTACACCTGGTAGACATTACCGAAGCTTTAATGCAAACCATGACCGGGGCTTCAACCATTTACAATTTTAAGTACGATAATTTCAAAAGAATCTACGACAGCATGATCAGCTTTTTTACTGAGTTCATGCAGGCACTTTTAAATGCTGATGATGAGAAGAGGGCATTGAACCCATTGATGTATGGCAATTTAGAGGCTGTAGTTAATGGCTGTATCGATGAAAAAATAAAGGCCCTTACACTTGAGTATACAAAACGGGTCGAAAAAATTCAGAAGCAAAATTTGTTATCAGAATATCTAAATTCTAACCCCGGTATCGATCACAAAGCAGGAGTACCACGGGGAGGAACATTTATAATTGTTTACCACGATGCACCGGCCAATACTACTACACCTGCCATTGCTGCCAATGCATTAACCAACATTTCAAATGCTGAAATTTTAGCTGTCGATACGGAGAAACCAATAACCAAACTCGCAGATACTTCGGCCATCACCAAAGCTAACCTCTCTCAAATTTTAAAAATATTCGATACCTCGGCATTAAAACTTTCTGCTACGCAGGCTGCTACCCTAAAATCGCTTACACTGCAACAGTTTACCACAGCCTCAGCCAAACTTCCTTTTAATATACCAGACAATGCAGTAGTGGCCGATTTTTATTTACCCTACCTGTGTTGCTCCGATTGTCCACCTGTAACGTACGTTTTACCCAAAGTGCAACAGGATATTTTGCTCCTGTCACTGGAGAAAACGGACTTCTGCAATAATGATGAAACCACTTACAAGGTTACCGTTAATCCGCTCGGTGGTACTTTAACTGCCTCTGCCGGTGGAATAGATGCAGATAAACTGGAGTTTAAACCCAAAGGTCTTGGAGCAGGCATTAATAAACTCACTTATACTTTACCCGATGACCGCAGTATAAATGTTGATGTTAAGATTACTGCAGCTTTCGAAATAAATTTTGACTTTTCCACTTCGCCAGACAACCCGCTGGTGGTAAAATTCATTCCTGTAAACACAGCAAACAAAACTGTGTTATGGAACTTTGGCGATAACACAGCTACATCGGCCGAGCAATCGCCCACACACAATTTTGTAATCACTGGCGATACACAAACGTTCAAAGTAACACTTACTGCTACCGATGGTCCATGCGTAATAACCAGGCAACAGGAATTGATCATCACAAAACCAAAACCGCAAATCTTTACAATTAAGCCATCGGTATTTTGTTCGAACGATGAAAGCCTGCATGCCTTTATTGCCGACCCCGCAATACCCCACTTTACCGATATAGAAAATCCGAATGAGTTAAGAATGGATAAAGATAACAGTGGTAATATTGTCTTTGTTCCAGCCGGGCAGGGTATACAGGTAACTAAAAATTATCATTTGTTTTATAAGGGCGTGGCTGTTGAACTTATTATTGTGGCTGCTTTTCAGGTTGAGTTTAAAGCCGAGCCTATTGCAACAGATCCATTGTCACGTAGGTTTGTAGCCTCTAATATCGACAACAGAAATGTTACCTGGAATTTTGACGATGGAACACCTGTGTCCACTGAAAAGTCACCCGTACACACTTACCAGTTTAGTGATCGCGAAAAAGTCTTCCTTGTTATACTTACTGTTACTGATGGCCCATGCAATGCCACTGTGGAGCAAAATGTTTTAGTATTGAGACCGGTCCCTAATTTATTTACAATTGAACCTGTTGCTTTTTGCAGCAGAGACAGACAGCGGAAAATTTTTAATATTCAGCCTAAGCCCACTGATATTGCTGAAATTAAGAACGGGAACAGCCTGAACATTGAAAGAGATGCGGCGAGTGGGGATGTGTTTTTCCTACCGGCTAAGCAGGATCTCAGCCAGAGTAAAAACTTTGTGTTGTCATATCGGGGCATCGATCTTAGCTTATCCATTTTTGTTCCTAATGCCGGATTCATCATGGACATAAGGCATAACCCTTCACCGGTAGCTGTCTTCCCTACATTACTTACCCTGGTTGCTAAAGAGGAAGATGCAGACAGTTATGTATGGACATTGTCTAACAATGTTGGACAAAAGTTCGAATTCAAAGAGCGGGTGGTAAAGGATTTCAATATGGCACAACTCAATAATCCAAACCGGTCGCCTGTGCCATTAAATATACTTTTGCAGGTAAACAATAACAAGCGAACAGGGGTTGCTTGCGAGGACAAGAAAGATTACATTATTACCGGCGATGTATTAGGTAATCATATAAACAAAGGTGACTTTGATAACCTTGCACCTTTTTAATGGCAAACAATCATATCATACAAAAGCAGGTACTTGAAGTTGAAATGGAAAACCCACCTGATGCCTTTCAGTTCAGGAATAGGTTAGGAGAGGTTTTTCATGAAATGATCTTGCCACGTTTAACGGTTTTGTTTGATGAGTTGGGAACTGAAAATAAAACATACAGGATTGAATCGCTAACTATTGATGCAGGCACCATTGCCAAACAAAACTGGGAGGAGCTTTTAGCCGATAAGATTATAGCTGAAGCCCGGCAGGCAATTCAACTAAAGGATCCTGTTTGGAAAGCACCTGTCAGCAGGTCAAGCCAGGGCAAGCCAACCCAGGCAGTTCTTCCCCATGAATTAATGAATGCCAACGCAACGCATAAAGAAACTGATAGAACTCAAACCGATCTTAATAAGACAAGCCAGGAGTTTTACGAAGTATTTGAAACGTATTTAACAACAGGTTATTTA
>JANPPB010000335.1:0-5169 GCA_031428295.1 Segetibacter sp.
GAGTTTAGGGACCTCATTCAAAACAAAATGGAGCTTTCTGATAAACGCCTTGAACTGTTACGATCAGGTAAAAAAGCAGAGCCGGTACTTGGTAAATTGATTTGCTCTTGCGGTAGTGTTGGCGAAGGAAATATTGTAAACAAAATAAACGAAGGCCATTGCGACATAAAAGCACTTTGCCAGGCAAGTGGTGCAGGTTTAGGTTGCGGCAGTTGCCGACCAGAGGTATTGGCAATCCTTGATAAAGAACTGGTTTTAGCTAAAGAAAACGCTCCGTTAGTAATAGTTTAAAGTATTATAATGATTAAGCAGCATGAAACCATTGTTTTCAATTTTAAGGGAGGAATTATTTCTCCTGGTTACCTGCACGACATTTTGGACATCGTACAGCAAATGCAGGTTTCACAGGTACGCTTTGGCAGCAGGCAGCAATTATTTGCAGAGGTTCCGGTAAAATTGTTAACGGAGTTCACCCAGGCATGTCATCAAAAACATGTGAACTTCTCACTGGAAGAAAACAGTCATCAAAACATCATTAGTACGTATGCAGCCACCAGTATTTTTATAAACGAAAGCTGGTTGAGCGAAGGAGTGTATAAGGATATTTTTGACCAGTTTGATTTTGTTTCAAAATTGAAAATAAACATCTGCGATCGCGATCAAACTTTTGTTCCATTTTTCACGGGTCATATCAACTGGATAGCTTCTGACCAATCTCATTTTTGGTACCTGTACATACGGTTACCTAAAACCAATAAATTATTTTGTTACCCCGAATTGGTGTATACCAACGACCTGGTATATGTTACCAAAGCACTGGAGAAATTGTTATTGGAGAAAACGGCGTTGTTCTACGAGGATATCACCAGATATGGCCAATTTTTACATCAGATCATAAAGAGTTCTGTTCGTCCCATTACAAAGTCAATTGAGAAAGAACTGGACTTGCCCCTCTTTCATTTACCCTATTACGAAGGTTTTAACAAGCATGGAAATGCCTGGTGGTTGGGTATTTACCGGCGAAACGAATTGTTTTCAGTTTCGTTTTTAAAAGACATTTGCAGGCTTTGCCTTGAAACAAAAATTGGCGAACTCTATGCCACCCCGTGGAAGTCAATCATTATAAAAGGCATTGCAACTGATGACCGTAGCCGATGGGATTTTTTGCTGGGCAAATACCGCATTAATGTACGGCATGCTGCCAACGAACTTAACTGGCAGGTGGAAGATAATAACGAGGATGGCCTGGTATTAAAACGACACGTCATCAGGTATTTTGATAAGGAAGATGTGCGTACCTATGGATTATGCTTTGCTGTAAAAACGCAATCGAATTCAGGTATTTTCGGTAGCGTTATCATTCGTAGACAGGGGATCAAATCGAACAAATTAAAATCTCAGGAGCGATATCAACTATTGTACACGCCTGGCTTTAACCCTAATTCATCAGAATATATTTTGTTCAGGGACCAGGTAGAAAAAGAACACCTGGGCACGTACCTGGTTTGGTTGTGTAAACTATTTTATGAAAGTAAAGCTGAAGTAATAGTTGCAATAGAACCGGAAATAATAAGGACAAATGTTCATCACGAAACACCAGGGGTTTTGTACCAATGCAAACATTGCTTAACGGTATACGACCCATTAGTAGGCGACCCAACTAATGGAGTTCCAACTGGTACTGATTTTAACGATTTGCCCGCTAATTACGAATGCCCTTTATGTGAATCTACATTAGAGGATTTTAAGATGATTGCACCTCTCCAAACCGTTTTAAAAGTTTTGTAGATCACTAACAGTATTCATGTTTAAGAATGCTTTCTTGTTCTCCGGAATAATAGGAATGTATAGTACGTTTATCTGGTCTAAAGCGTACATCATGCTAAATTTTTCGAGCAGGTTGTTTTTATGCATGTCATTAATCTTCTTTAAACCCCTTGCCGTGTAAATGGCGCACAATGGCTCCTGCATGGTTTTATCTTTATAAACATAGGCATCAAACTCAGGGTGAACCTGGTATTGATTGTACATATGCACCAGCACTTCCAATTTCATTTCAATCATATCGCAGGCCAGTACAACCAAATCCTCTTTGGGAAAAGTGCTGTGGGCACTTAAGATGCCGGTTAATGGTCCTTTTACAGTCAATCCTTTTTTGTCGGGTATTAGGGTATGAGAAAAGAAAACTCTTTTATAGGTTGGAGATTGGTGCGTATTTATGGAAAAGGCAACTTCCAAATCAAGTTTTGATAACAGAGAAAATGCCTGTTGAGCCCAGGTAATTTTTTTACTGCCAATCAGTAAGCCTTTGTCTTTACCCATCCTAAGGCTTTGACCGCCACATAATACAATACCTTTCATAATAAATTTATTTTATCAGTTCAATAAAAATGGATGATGCTTTTTTATAAAGCAGTCCTGATTTTTACTTATAAATAGCAGTCAATTAAATTCTTATCCTTTACAATAAGGACCCCAACAAATCCATGCTCAACTTTAATTATCAGGGTTTTCATAGCAGATTAGTGTTATAAAAATCAATAATCGCTATCAGTTTTTCTTTGGGTATTACTGTTTTTCACTGCTTCCTCAGGCTGGCAATTGTGTGTAGAATATTTTTTTGCTTCAAAAAAACGAGCCCTGTTATTTAAGGGCTGCCATCACTGCTCCTGTTTTTGTTCGGTTGCTAGTTTTTAAAATCATCTGTAATAGATGATTTCAATAGAAGTTGATCTTAATTCTGGTGCAATTTACTATTTACAATTTGTAACACCTCGCAATGCTTATATTTTTAACCAAAAAACATCCAAATCCTAAGTTTTCTTGTAGAAATTATAAATACTTCAACTAAACCATTCATTTTCGCCCAGGGCATAAAAAAAGCCCGGTGTTTAGCCGGGCCTGATATTGAGCTTGTTTTCAATTATGTTCTCTTCATAACCAAAGCGGTTCTGTTGGTTAAATAAATGCTGAGCCGTTGGTTATCGTCGGTTGCGTAATTTATAGAGTTATCAATCCGGTTAAAACCACCAAATTCGCCATTATCCGAGTTTAAAAGAATGCGATACGTTCCTGCATGTGGTACAGGAAATTCGTAACCGAAAATAGAAGAGTCAACGCTGAAGCTAAAGATAAACAGCAGGTTATTTCTCTCGAAAATAATAACCTTGTTGTGGCCATCCATAAAAATTTGTTGGGCAGGGCCACTGCTTAGCACATTGTTTTCTTTTATAATTTTGATCATTTGTTTATCCCACTCATTCAAATATTTGTATTTCAGCTCTTCGTTATCGGCCAACGACCACTGCCGCCTTGCATATTGGTGGCTCCAGTCATTGCCTTCCCTGGGAAAATCTACCCATTCAGGATGGCCAAACTCATTGCCAATAAAAGTCAGGTAACCCTCGCCACCAAGGCTTATGGTAAACAACCTGATTAGTTTATGCAGCGCAATGCCCCTGTCAACAATCAGGTTTTTGTCATCTACCCGCATTTGAAAATACATCTCCTTATCCATTAGCCAGAACGCCAGGGTTTTGTCTCCCACCAGTGCCTGGTCATGCGATTCTGCATAGGCAATAGTTTTTTCTTTGTAGCGCCTGTTATTCAACACACTCCACATTTCATAAATATCCCATTCTTCATCGTTCTTTTCTTTTAACACTTTAATCCAGTAATCGGGTATGCCCATTGCCAGGCGGTAGTCAAAGCCTATTCCACCTTCTTCGGGTTGCCTGGTTAAACCCGGCATGCCACTTACATCTTCCGCTATAGAAATGGTGTCTTTTTTATATTCGTGAATTACAGCGTTTGCCAGTTGCATATATGTAACAGAATCCCAGTCAACACCCTCTTTAAAATACTTATCGTAATGGTCAAACGAGGTGTGGCCATGGTGCATATACAGCATGGAGGTAACTCCATCAAAACGATAGCCATCAAAATGAAACTCTTCGAGCCAATACCGAACGTTGGAAAGCAGGAATTTTTTTACTTCCCATTTGCCATAATCAAACAGTTTTGAATCCCAGCCTTCGTGGTAGCCCCGGCTGCCCGAATGAAAGTATTGACCATCGCTTCCATCAAATTCGTTTAATCCTTCGGCCCTATTTTTAACGGCATGCGAGTGAACGACGTCCATAATTACCGATATGCCCATACTATGTGCAGTATCTACCAAATGTTTTAAATCTTCAGGTGTTCCAAACCTTGAGGATGGAGCGAAAAAATTTGATACATGGTAGCCAAATGATCCGTAGTAAGGATGCTCCATAACGGCCATCAATTGTATAGCATTGTAGCCACCTGCTTTTATACGGGGTAAAATGTTATCAGCAAATTCGAGGTAGGTACCTACCTTTTCTTCCTCCTGCGCCATACCTACATGGCACTCATAAATAATGGGTTGGGCCAGGTTTTCTCTTGGGTTGAAATGGCTGTCGCTCCATTGATATGGCTTATCAGGAAACCAAAGCTGACCCGCAAAATCGTACGTTGTGGGGTCTTGTACTACTTTGGTTATGTAAGCCGGTATTCTATCCATAGCCCCATTGTTGCCATGCACATGTACCTTTATTTTACTGCCATGTACAAACGTATCCTTGTACTCCTTCTGGTCAAGAAAAATTTCCCAATCGCCATTTGCATTACGTTCCATTTTATGGCTGTGCTTGTCCCAATTATTAAAGTCGCCGGTAAGGCTTAGTTGGTGGGCCGCCGGCGCCCATTCGCGATACACCCAACCGTTTCTTGCTTCGTCGAAATTGATACCGTAATATTTATGAGCATTTGCAAAATGTAAAAGGCTGCCTTCTGCATCTTCAATATGCTTGCGGGCAGTTATATATCGCTGATATCGTTCGCTAACGTCATAAGCATAGGAATCTAACCATGGATCTTCCTGTATAATGGGTAATTTTTCGACTGTATTCATATTTTAAAATTTGATAAGTTGCTTACTAAGATAATAACAATTAGCGGGTGGTTTTAAGCACTTATTTATTTTGAATGAAGGAAGGTTTGGAGTATGTGGCAAATAGAAAAACACTTGCATAAAGTCAGGTAACTGAGTTTGGTAAAGTGTATTTAACAGGATTGCCATTTATAAATAGGATGCCTTATGGTAAATGGCGTGCAGTGAGGGTAAGGTACACAATAACATTCACCTAA
>JANPPB010000336.1:0-7980 GCA_031428295.1 Segetibacter sp.
CCAACCACGCCGGTTGTTGTTGCAGATACCAGTTTGTATAAATTCGTTCCATTTCCTATTGGTGCTTCGGTGGGTATTAGTTTAATGAAGAACAACACGCAGTACAGTGGCATTGTTACTAAAGAGTACAATAGTATTACCGTCGAAAATGCAATGAAGTTTGATGGGTTACATCCTTCTAAAAATACCTACACGTGGAGCGATGCTGATTACCTGGTAACCTATGCACAGGCCAATAGCAAACGCTTACATGGCCATACTTTAAACTGGTACCAGGCCCTACCTGGTTGGGTTACCAATTTTGTGGGAGATTCCACTGCGTGGGAAAACATGCTGAAAGATCATATACAAACAGTGGTAACACATTTTAAGGGCAAGGTTTCCAGTTGGGATGTAGTTAACGAAGCTATTAATGATGATGGAACTAT
Organism: Segetibacter sp.; assembly: GCA_031428295.1. Taxonomy (GTDB): domain Bacteria; phylum Bacteroidota; class Bacteroidia; order Chitinophagales; family Chitinophagaceae; genus Segetibacter. The sequence continues at coordinate 429 of JANPPB010000336.1, forward strand.
TCGTAACAGTATTTGGGTACAGCATCTTGGTGCCGATTATGTGGCCCGGTGCTTTCAATATGCCAATGCTGCCGATCCGACTGCCTTGTTGTTTTACAACGATTACGGTCATGAATACAGCTCAGCAAAAAGAACAGCTATCAACAACATGCTTGCTTCTTTTAAAACCCGCGGTATACCCATTCATGGTATAGGTTTGCAGTTTCACATGACCCTAAATGACACTGATGCAAACATAGCGGCAGCCATCAACTTAGCCGCAGCAACTGGTTTAAAGGTGCATATTTCTGAATTAGATATCAGGTTGAATGGCAGTAAAAGCCAAACTTTTCCACTCACTGCTGCTTTGGCAACACAGCAATCAAACAAGTACCAATTTGTTGTAAAAACTTTTAAAGCTATACCTGCAGCCCAACAATATGGCATAACCACCTGGAATGTTACTGATGCTGATTCGTGGATACCCTCCTGGCAGGGAGCACCAGATTATCCATTACCTTTTGATGCCAATTATCAGCGAAAAGCAGCGTACCGCGGAATAATTGAAGGAGCTAAGTGAGAGGTCATTGGTCATTGGTCAGTAGTCATTGGTTGAATGAATAGTGAATAATGAATAGTGAACAATGATTAATTAATAGTTGTGCTTGCCTAAATAAGGTTTACCTGTTTAAAGCGTATTTTTTGACTTTTACTTACTACTTACGACTTAAAACTTATTACTTACGACTTAGAACTTATTACTTAAAACTTATTACTCATTACTTACTACTTATAACTTAAAAGCTATGCCTTCATCATTATCCCGTAGAAAATTTATTGCGCAAACAGGTTTGACCGCTGTTGGCCTAACCTTCTTTTCCTGTGCTTCTTCCAAAAAAGCAGGTGCCGCTGTGCCCGGTTTACAACTGGGTTACTCAGCCATTACATGGGGTGGTAACGATGCTCAGGCCATTAAAGACATTGCTGCTCTTGGCTTTAAAGGCATACAACTAAGATCAAACACAGTAAAAGAATATGGAGCCAATCCGCAGGTGTTACGCGATCTTTTAAAACAAAACGGTCTTGAGTTACCGATGTTCTCAAGTGGCAATGCCAACATTAATACAGGCGATGATGCAGCCGTAATTGCTACCCACGTAGCTAATGCAAAATTTGTAAAGGCATTGGGTGGAAGCAATATGCAGATCACCAATTCTTCCAGACCAAAAACCGGGGCACCTTCAAAAGAAGACCTTGAAAAATATGGCCGGCTATTAAATGAAATTGGAAAACAAACACAAGCCATTGGTGTGCAAACAAATTACCACAACCACATGAGCCAGCTTGGTGAAACACCTGAAGAAGTAGACATCATATTAAATGTTACTGACCCTGCCTATGTAAAGTTTCTGCTTGATATAGCACACTACAAACAAGGTGGTGGCGATCCTGCCAAGGCAATCAAACAATACAAAAACCGTCTGCATGCCTTGCATTTAAAAGACGTTCGTGATAACCCGGCAAGCAATAGCGGTGGTTATATTTTTGTTGAGCTGGGCCAGGGCAGGGTAGACCTTCCTGCTGTGTTCAAGGCTTTAAACGACATTAACTTTAAAGGATGGGGTATTGTAGAACTGGACGGCGTACCATCGAAAGATAAAACACCGGTACAGTGTGCCAACATCACCAAAGCTTATTTAAAATCAATAGGAGTTATGAGTTAAGAGGCTGTCAAAAATTATATTAAAACGTTACCTAATCTTTTTGTCTCAGCGCACTCTGTGGCTAAAACTCTTGTATATCTCTGCGGTTAACGTTTTAGAACTTCTCAAGACCAACAGTTACTTAATCCGATTATTTCAACGATTTTAAATATTGAAGGCTTTGAGGTATCTGTATTTCTGCATGAGGCGACTCATCTTCGATGAAATAGTATTTGATGTTTTTGTGTTTCCTTGCTTCCATCATTATTGCTGCAATACCAACATCACCTTTGCCCAATACCACGTTTGTTTCGTCGGGGGCCGTGCCTTCCTGGTTGCCTTTTGTGCCCGGAGCACGGTCTTTTAAATGCATCATTAAAAAGCGGGTGGGATATTTTTGAAGAAGTGCAACCGGATCCTGTCCCGGATGCTTCACCCAAAACACATCCATTTCAAAATTTACATATTTAGGATCGGTTTTGGTTGCCATGTAATCAAACATAGTTCCTTCTTTGTACGGCCTGAATTCGTAGCCATGCGGATGGTAACACAGCTTAATGCCATTTTCTGCAAGCAATTTGCCCGACCTGTTAAACACCTCGATAGCTTTGTCAATTTCCTGCATGGTAAAATCGCCTGCTTTGTGAGGCACCCAGGCACACATAACATACTTCGCTCCAAAGGCTTTTGCATTATCAACAACTGTCTGTGGCGATTTGTCAAGCTGATTAAAGTCGGCGCCAACGCTTACCATCTTCAACTTATTTTTCTTTAAAAGTTGTTGATACTCTTTCATTGGCATACCATAAGTACCACCACCTTCAATAAGCTTAATGTTGAATTCCTTAATTTTTGCAAGCGTACCGGGCACATCCTTTTTAAATTCATTGCGCAAACTATATAGTTGCAATCCTATCTTTTGAGCAGTTAGGTTTTGAGTGGAAGTGGCGACGCAAATAGCGGACAACGCTAAGTAACTAATAAGAGTAGAAAATTTCATAGTGGCTTTAATTCAAATAATTTAAAATAATAGTAGCTTGTTTGCCCGGACGCAAAATAGGGAATTCCTTTATGCCTTAACGGTATAAATTTGTTTTGGTCTAATACCTGCTAATTTCAACTGTATATATTAGTTTCAACTTTACATTAAGCAATTATGATTTGGAAACAGGTTATTGATCCGTTTGATAATTTAATTGTGTCCGCATTGGTTGCCATAGTGCCGGTTCTGTTTATTTTTTGGGCACTGATCATTAAAAAGATGAAAGGGTACCAGGCAAGCCTTTTGGCTATACTGGTTGCATTTGTAATTGCCATTCTGGTATACAAAATGCCTGTACAACTTGCTTTGCTTAGTATGGCTAATGGAGCATTGTACGGACTATTTCCTATCTGCTGGATTATTATTGCTGCCGTATTTCTTTTCAACCTTACGGTAAAAAGCGGGCAGTTCGAAATCATTAAACATTTCATGGCTTCAATTAGCTCCGACCGGCGCATACAGGCTTTGCTGATTGCTTTCTCGTTTGGTTCTTTTTTAGAGGGAACAGCAGGCTTTGGAGCCCCGGTTGCTATAACCGCAGCCATGTTGGTGGGGCTTGGTTTTAATCCTTTGTATGCAGCCGGCATTTGTCTGATTGCCAATACCGCCCCGGTGGCTTTTGGTTCCATTGGCATACCCATAACGGTAGCATCGCAGGTAACTTCCATACCCGAAATGGCCCTCTCTCAAATGGTTGGCAGAACGCTTCCTTTTCTCTCCGTTCTCATACCTTTTTACCTGGTAATATTAATGGCCGGTTTTAAAAAGACCATCGAAGTTTTTCCGCCCCTGCTGGTTTCGGGTCTTTCGTTTGCTTTGCTTCAATATGTATCATCAAACTTTATCGGGCCATCGTTACCTGATGTGATTGCCGGTATCGGTTCTATCATTATCCTCATCATTTTTTTGCGCTTCTGGAAACCGAAAACAATCTGGAGGTTTGATAATGAACCGGCACCTACTATCATAACATCGGTTCATTATCCGGCGGCAGCAACTGTTAGGGCGTGGTCGCCTTTTATTTTACTTACCATCATGGTAATTGCATGGGGCCTGCAACCTGTAAAAGATTTGTTGAATGAAGTGGGTTATACATCTTTTCAATTTCCGGGATTGCATCATAACATTGCCGATGCAAGTGGCCAGTTGATTGCGCATGTTTATAAATTCAATTATTTATCGGCTGCAGGTACGGCCATATTTGTTGCAGCTTTACTTTCAATACCAATAACGGGTTTAAGCATAACAGAAGGAAGCAAAGTGTTTGGAGCCACACTTAAACAATTACGTTTCCCTATATTAACCATTGCATCAGTATTAGGATTTGCCTACCTGGTAAACGATTCGGGCATTACCTCAACCATGGCTGCAGTATTGGCTAATACGGGTGTGTTGTTTCCATTTTTTGCGCCCATGTTGGGTTGGCTGGGAGTTTTTATTACCGGTTCTGATACATCGGCCAATGCATTGTTTGGCAAGTTGCAAGCTACTACGGCAACCTCAATTGGTGTTGATCCGGTAGTTACAGTTGCGGCTAATATATCTGGTGGGGTTGTTGGTAAAATGATTTCACCTCAATCCATAGCTGTAGCTGCTGCCGCAGGAGGATTGACAGGCAGGGAAGCAGACCTTTTCAGGTTTACCGTTAAACATAGTTTTATCATGCTGTTGTTTATATGTGTTTTGGTGTTGATGCAGGCGTATGTTTTTAAGTGGCTGGTTCCATCTTACCAAATGCTAACCACTTCAATTGTAAAAGCAAATGTGGATGTTACAAGAGGAGTTATTTACCTGGTTTGTTTGGCGTTGGTAATAGGTATTTTCTCGTTTGCAGTATTGTTAGGTTCAGGAAGTAAAAAGCGGGTTACTGAAGAAATATAGGGGCCTTATTTTAAGATAATTCATTCATTAAGGGTGATTAGTTTCAAATTTTTAGGAACATAAAATTTTTTATTCATGAAGATTGTAGTACTGGATGGCTATACCCTAAACCCCGGAGATTTGAGTTGGGATGAATTGAAAACGTTGGGTGATGTGGAAATTTATGAACGGTCAAATCCTGTGGAAGTCCTGGAAAGGGCAAAAGGTGCGGACGTATTGCTTACGAATAAAACGCCCTTAGGTAAAGACATTCTGCTGCTGTTACCCGAACTGAAATTTATAGGTGTGTTGGCTACCGGTTACAATATTGTTGATGTAGAGGTTGCCCGCGAAAAGGGAATTGTGGTATCGAATGTACCGGGTTATGGAACGGCTTCTGTAGTGCAAATGACCTTAGCGTTACTGCTTGAATTTTGCCTGCATGTACAGCGGCATAGTGATGCAGTAATGGAGGGCCGGTGGTCGGCTTCAAAGGATTTTTGCTTTTGGGATTACCCCCTGATTGAGTTACAGGATAAAACCCTTGGCATTATTGGCTTTGGCGATATAGGTCAAAAGGTTGCAGATGTAGCAACGGCTTTTGGCATGAAGATCATTGCCAATAGCCGCACACAAACCAACCAGTCGCACAGGAAAAACTTTAAGTGGGCCGGGTTACAAGAGTTACTTCAACAGTCAGATGTTGTAAGTATTCATTGCCCTTTGACCCCTGAAACTACAGGGTTAATAAATAAGAATACTCTACCATTGATGAAGCCATCGGCGTTCCTGGTCAATACCTCCAGGGGACCAATTATTATAGAACAGGACCTTGCCGATGCACTGAATAATGATGTGATTGCGGGTGCCGGAATCGATGTATTGTCCACTGAACCACCACCTGCACACAATCCACTTTTGAAGGCAAAAAATTGCATCATCACGCCACATATTTCGTGGGCAACCAAAGAAGCAAGAGAAAGATTATTGAACATTGCAGTTGGAAATGTAAAAGCTTTTTTGGAAGGAAAAGCAGTGAATGTGGTGAAGATTTAGTGAAGAGTGAATAGTGAATTTTGAAGAGTGAATGGCGAATACTTAACGCTTAACGCCCAAGGCTTAAAGCACAAGGCATATAGTTTAAGGTATAATGCTTAACACTTGCCAAAACGCACAAACTAAAATAACAAGGCTAATATTTAAACTATAATCACAAACAACGAACAATCAATTTTTACTTTTTACTTTTTACTTTTTACTTAGAACTTATTACTTAAAGCTTACAACTAAACTCTGCCAATTTTTACTTTTTACTTTTTATTTTGTCCTTTAACCCATGCACATCCTCATAGCTCCAAACGCTTTTAAGAACAGCCTTACTGCTACCGAAGCAGCAAGAGCTATTGAGTTGGGATTGCAAAGAAGTAAACTCTCTTGCACTACTGAATGTTTTGGCATTGGAGATGGCGGAGATGGAACGGGTGATTTGATTATAGAAAAGTTCAATGGATCGAAGGTTGATGTGACAGTTAGGGATGCATTGGGCCGGAGTGTGTTTGCCAACTTTGGATTGATTGATAATGGCCAGACTGCGGTTATTGAAATGGCAAATGCATCTGGTTTGAGGTTGTTGGTACGCAGTGAACTGCAACCATTGATCGCTACTTCGTTTGGTACAGGACAATTAATCAGCCATGCGTTGGATGAAGGGGTATTAAAAATAATTGTCACGCTTGGTGGCTCTGCAACTGTTGATGGAGGCACCGGCATTTTAAAAGCATTGGGAGCAAAATTTCTTGACGACAAAGGAGAAGAGTTGGAAATGTTGCCAAAGGACCTTGTCCTTATCTCAAGCATTGACACGACTGGCCTTGATGCAAGGTTAATGGAAACGGAAATTGTAATGATGTGCGATGTATCAAATGTGCTTGTAGGTGCAGAAGGAGCAGCAACCGTATTTGGGCCTCAAAAAGGTGCCTCTGCGAATGATGTTATTATACTTGATCAGGCGCTAACCCGATTTGGAGAAGTAGTTAAAATGCAATTTGGAATTGCTATTGACAACCTGCCTATGGGTGGTAGTGCAGGTGGAACAGCAGCAGGGCTATATGCTTTATTGAATGCAAATTTGGTGAATGGCATCGAATACTTTTTGGACACTACTGGGTTCAATCAATCTCTTGCAAAGGCAGATCTATTTATCACGGGTGAAGGACGTATTGACCGGCAAACACTCCAGGGTAAAGCACCTTTTGGAGCAGCAGTAAGGGCAAAACTCAGCAATATTCCGGTTATTGCAATGGCAGGCAAAGTACCCATTGTACCGGACGAATTATTGCACGAAGTATTTGAGGTACTCTTACCCATTACTCCCGAACCCCTTGACCTTGACACGGCTTTAAAAACCACTTTTAAAAACCTGGAGCGGACTGCTTTTGAATTGGGAAATTTGTTGACCTTGTCCAAATAAATGCTTTGTATCTGTAGCGTTCTATTCCAAATCTATTTCTGTAGCCAGCGGAACGACCTTATAAGTATTTAGCCTAATGGATGCATGGCATAACACGCATGGTCAAATCCAACTAGAAACCACCCGCAATTTTCAAGGTCAAAATTCTTACTATTGATCCATGAATATCTTTTCAACCGGCATTAAAAAGCTGGATAACCAATGTCATTAACTTAAGGCTTTTAGATTGGAATGCCGCTAACTGCTAAACGGTTATACTGCTTTGTTGGGGCTGAGAGCAGGATGAATTATATATACACCACTCATAGAACTTTAAAATTCAGTTAATTATTATTGTGCATAATTTTTTGGTGCGCGGGAGGAATTTGATATACGACCACTTCGGCTCTTGCGTATGTTATTTATTCCCCCTTTCTTTATAATGGTGTAATGGTGCAGCGCACCTCACTATTTGTAGAAATTCATTCTATCATTCTAATTTAGGTGCAGCGCACCGTA
>JANPPB010000337.1:0-3063 GCA_031428295.1 Segetibacter sp.
CTTACGCCTTTATTTTCACCGGCAAGTTTGGTCCATTCGTCAGGGTCAACTTCAAACTCAGATAAGGTTATAAGCCGGGCCAATTTCTTTGCTTTCAAAAATTCTTTAGCGGGTATTTGAAAAAGGTTGGTTGGGTAAAAAATGTTCCCCTTTTCGTTTATGAAAGGCAGGTTGTTGAGGTACAAAATAAAAACTCGTCCATGGTAGTCTTTTAACTGGCTCATTAGCCAATAGTAGCCACTTACATCATGCTTGTTTTGTGCAGCCCAGATCCAAACTACTTCATCAGGACTTTCATCCAGCTTCTTTTTAAGCTGCTCAACATCTTCGTTATCATGAACATGGCCGTCATCAGCAATGCCTTCGTACTGGCCGCCTTCCAAAATATTTCTCCACCATTGCAATCGGTTGGCCGCACCTTCTTCGGTAAACAAGTCCTGTATAGGTCCCACGGCAAAGTCATCCTGTATGTTTACGATCTCTCCTTCAAGTGTAAGGTCGAGTTCAAAGCTCATTCTTAGCGCTTCTATGTTGGCCTGTTCAAATACAATGTGAATCATAATTTAAGTAAAAAGTAAAAAGTAAAAATAGGCGGGCTACATAAAAGGCAAGCCCTGGTAAATTACCCTTAAGCATTATGGTTTACTCATTCTTCTTCTCTTAAGAGTTCAATCCCTTCGGCTTGACAAGGAATGATAAAGTCACTATCATGAGAGGCTAATTGAGTAATGCCGTGAAGCTTGCAAGTGGCAAGAATGATGGCATCGTTAGGAAGAAGGTTATATTTAGCCATGAACATGGGAACCATGGTAAAAATCTGTTTATCAGTTGGTAAAAAGCTACACGTGTTAATCAGTTTAAATTGTTTCGACTCTGAAAAGACCTCAGCAATTTTTCGTGACGAGTGAATTGATTGAGGAGATTTATTTCCATTGTGAGCTAAAAAATGGAAAAGAAACTCACTTACTACGGTTTCATTTATATAACATCGATAAATGTCGTTGGCCATCAAGGTAACAAAAAGCTTTACCTTATTTCCTTTATTACATTCGATTAATAAAGAGGAGTCAATAAATACATCATTGATAGTAAACGTCATATTTGCCGACTTTTATTGATGGAAATTTATCAGCTCCAATAAATGTTCTTAATAGTTCAACTTTTTTATGCGCAGGAAGTTCTGACCATTTTTCTTCGTCTCCAAATTCATCTTCGGCGGTTATCTTAACCTTTACTTCCTTGTCGTTAAATCTTTCGGGAAGTGTTACTACTACTCTTCCATTTTCAACTTTCTGATTAACTTCAAATGTCTCCATAACCTTGCATTTTACATCAAATTTACTAATAAACTTCCAAGCATTTAAGCTGGTTCAAGTATAGTTCCTTCAGGCAATTCCTCTACAATATCCAGTTCAACCTTCAGGTTGTCAATTATAAATTCCTGGCGCTGCATGGTGTTTTTGCCCATGTAGTATTCGAGCAGTTGCTGTATGTGCGTTTCGGGCAACAACATAACCGGTTGCAGCCGAATATCCTCTGCTATAAATGCTCCAAACTCGTTAGGGCTAATCTCACCTAATCCCTTAAACCGGGTAATCTCAGGTTTGTTGCCCAACTTTTTTATGGCTGCTTTTTTCTCAGTAGCATCATAACAATAAATGGTTTCCTGTTTGTTGCGCACCCTAAACAAAGGAGTATCTAATACATAAACATGGCCATTCTTAACCAGGTCAGGAAAGAACTGTAAAAAAAAGGTGAGCATCAATAAACGGATGTGCATTCCATCCACATCTGCATCCGTTGCCAAAACAATATTGTTGTAACGAAGACCATCCAACCCATCTTCAATGTTTAAAGCATGCTGCAAAAGGTTAAACTCCTCATTTTCGTACACTACCTTTTTTGTAAGGCCAAAGCAATTTAATGGCTTACCACGCAGGCTGAAAACGGCCTGAGTTTCCACATTCCGGCTTTTAGTAATGGAACCACTGGCGCTATCGCCTTCGGTGATAAAAATGGTGGATTGCATTTTCTTCTCCAGGATTTCTTCCTTATGCTTGCCATCTACTTCATCATTAAAATGAAACCTGCAATCCCTTAATTTTTTGTTATGAAGGTTGGCTTTTTTAGCCCGTTCGTTAGCCAGCTTTTTAATTCCAGCCAATTCCTTTCGCTCCCGTTCGCTTTGCTCAATACGCTTACGCATGGCATCGGCAGTAGTGGGGTTTTTATGCAGGTAATTATCCAGTTCCCTGCCCAAAAATTCAACCATAAAATTTCGCATGGTTGGCCCGTCTTCAAACATAACCAACGACCCTAATTTCGTTTTTGTCTGGCTCTCAAAAACCGGCTCCTGAACACGTACAGAAATTGCAGCACAGATACTACCCCTTATATCTGCGGCCTCGTAATCTTTCTTAAAAAAATCACGTATCACTTTGGTAAAAGCTTCTCTAAAAGCCTGCTGGTGGGTACCTCCCTGTGTGGTGTATTGACCATTTACAAATGAGTACAAATCCTCACCATAATCGTTGTTATGCGTAAGGGCTATGTCAACATCTTCGCCTTTTATATGAATGATTGGGTATCTTATTTCATCAGCATTGGTACGGCGTTGCAACAGATCGAGCAAACCGTTTTTACTCACATATTTTTTACCGTTAAAATTGATGACCAAACCGGCATTCAAGTAACAGTAATTCCAAAGCTGATTCTCCAGGTATTCGGTTATGTAATGAAAGTTTTTAAAAACCGTTTCGTCGGGAATGAATTTTACAAAAGTGCCATTCGGTTCCGACGTTTCTTTTTCTTTATGTTCTTTGATTAGTATACCTCTTTCAAATTCGGCGGACTTCATTTTGCCATCGCGGTAAGCAGTAACAGTAAAATAATGGCTTAAGGCATTAACGGCCTTTGTTCCAACACCGTTTAATCCAACGCTTTTTTGAAATGCTTTGCTGTCGTACTTGGCGCCGGTATTAATTTTACTTACTACATCTACCAATTTTCCCAGCGGTATACCCCTTCCAAAATCGCGGATGGTAACCGTTTTATCTTCTATTG
>JANPPB010000338.1:0-6453 GCA_031428295.1 Segetibacter sp.
CGACCTGTTATCTTATATGGAGGTATTTAATAAAAGTGGTGAGTTATGCAAACAATCAGGAATGAAGTTTGGTTATCACAACCACGACTTTGAGTTTAGCCAAAAGCTAAACGACATGACGGTATACGACATTATTTTAAAGAATACAGACCCGGCTTTAGTAATGCAACAACTGGATATAGGTAACATGTATAATGGTGGAGCCAAGGCCAGTGTTATTATAAAAAAATACCCTGGACGCTTTGAGTCGCTGCACGTTAAAGATGAAATACTTAGTGGAAGAAAAGAGGAGAAATACGAAAGCACCGTGCTGGGTAAAGGGATTGTAAACGTAAGGGAAAACCTGGCAATTGTAAAGAAAGCAGGTGGTACTAAACACCTGATTATTGAGCAGGAAGCTTACCAGGGTCAAGCTCCTATTGACAGCGTAAAACAAAACCTGGCTATTATGAAAGCATGGGGTTATAAATCATAATTATAAAACAAAAATTATCCGGGCATTCAACCTTAAAAGGTAGATGCCCGGCTTTTATTTACCCCCTATTCTATCTCTTACAACCTCCCACAATACAATGCCAGCCGCAACTGAAATGTTCAACGAATGCTTCATACCCATTTGCGGAATTTCAATGCATCCATCAACAAGTTGCAACACATCACTGCTTACACCTTCAACTTCGTTACCAAACACAAGGGCTATCTTTTGGCCGGCAGGCACTATAAATTTTTGTAACGAAATACTGCCTACTGTTTGTTCGACGCCATAAATTTTATATCCCATTTCCTTTAATTCAAGTACTGCTGCTAACGCACTCTCATACCCTATCCAGTCAACAGTATCAGTAGCACCCAAAGCAGTTTTTTGAATGTCGCGGTGTGGTGGATGAGGCGTATAACCACACAACAAAATAGCCTCCATTAAAAAAGCATCTGCTGTTCTAAAAACACTCCCAACATTGTGCATACTCCTAATATTATCCAATACAACAATAACCGGTGTTTTTTTAGAATCTTTAAATTCATTTACCGATTTTCTACCCAATTCGTCCATACTTAACTTACGCATGGGGTAAAGGTAAATACCTTAAACTTTCAGTACTGATTTGCTTACATTGCGCACTTCAAAAAAATTGTATCTACTAAAATATGCACACAAGAAAAATTAGCCATTTTGCTTTTTTATTATGTATGTCAGCCTCTGTGTTTGCACAGGAAAAGGTTGACTTGACTACTATAGAAAAAATTAAAACGGAAGAAAAAGAGCGTTCCAAAATAATGGATATAGCTTTTCACCTTACGGATGGTAGTGGCTCCCGCTTAACCATTTCTCCTGGCTTTACAAGGGCAGCTAATTACGCTGTAGACAAACTGAAAGAGTGGGGCCTGAGCAATGTAAAATTAGATCCCTGGGGTGAGTTTGGTAAGGGATGGGAAATTCAAAAATCGTATGTAGCCATGTCGGCACCCTACTATAAATCAATCATTGCGTTACCCAAGGCATGGACAAGCGGAACAAACGGACTTCAAAATCCTGAGGTTATTGTGATATCGGCTAAAGATTCGGCTGACCTGCAACGATACAAAGGAAAGCTTGCCGGCAAGGTGTTATTGCTGGACAGAAGTGATACATACAACCAAAGCTTTAAAGCCGATGCAGCAAGATTTACGGATGAAGCACTGGAGAAAATGGCGAATTCAAAACCGGTTGCAAGAGGTGCTGTTGACAGTGCTGCCATGCAACGCAGGAGAGAGCAAATGGCTGTTATGCGTGCAGCAAACGCGGTAGGTGTTTTAGTAAAAGCTATGGCTAAAGCCGAAGGTGCTATTGCCATTTTAAGTGCAAGTACCCGTGGTCACGATGGTACTTTGTTTGTTCAGGGAGGTGGCGGATTTAAAGCTGCCGATCCGGAGAATTTTTTAGATGTTGTTTTAGCCAATGAAGATTATATGACGTTATTGCGTTTGGCAAAATCAGGAGTGCCTGTTAAACTCGAAATGGACATCAAAACAAAGTTTACTACGGATGATGTTAATGGCTACAATGTTATTGGTGAGATTAAAGGCACTGATAAAAATTTAAAGGACGAAGTGGTAATGCTGGGTGGTCACCTCGACTCATGGCATGGCTCAACCGGGGCTACCGATAATGCTTCGGGCTGTGCTATAATGATGGAAGCTGTACGTTTATTGCAAACCATTGGCGTAAAACCAAAACGTACCATACGTATTGCTTTATGGAGCGGCGAAGAAGAAGGATTGTTTGGCTCAAGAGGTTATGTAAAGAAGACCTTTGGCGATCCTGCAACCATGCAACTCTTACCGGATCACGATAAGCTTTCCGCTTACTTTAACGTGGATAACGGAACCGGTAAAATAAGAGGAGTGTATTTGCAGGGCAACGAAGGAGTAAAAAATATTTTTGCTGAATGGTTGCAGCCTTTCAACGACTCCGGATCTAAAACGGTTACACTTGACAACACCGGAGGAACCGATCACCTGGCCTTTGATGCAGTGGGCTTACCGGGCTTCCAATTTATCCAGGATGAAATTGAATATGATACCCGTACCCACCATAGCAATATGGATTCATACGATCACTTAATTGAAGCTGATTTAAAACATTCAGCTGCAGTGGTGGCCGCATTTGTTTATAATGCTGCTCAACGCAATGAAAAATTACCAAGAAAGCCTTTGCCTAAAGCAAACCCTGCAGGAAGAGGTTTTTAAAATACCTGCTTTATTAGAAATGGTGTTCCATAGTTACTGTAACAGGTGCTACGGACCTTTTTGTTTGAATCAATAACCTTTCTGAGTTAAAAAGAGGTGTTATGCTCAATTTTGTTAACTTGAAGCAGGTTTTAATATTAAAAAACACTTCAATAAAAAATGCTTTAAAATGAACTCAAGACGCGACTTTCTACAAAAGATTACAGGTTCGCTGATAGCTGTAAATCTTGTGCAAAACCAGGTGTATGCAGCGGGCGAAGCATCCGACAAGCAAGAGGATATCGGACCATTTTTAAAGGTTGCTATAATGGGGTTAGGCAGCTATGGTACTCGTGTGGCAGAGGCTATGCAATCGTGTAAAAAAGCACGATTGGTCGGTGTAATCAGCGGCACACCTTCCAAGATAAAAGACTGGCAAACCAGGTTTAAAATACCTGAAGCAAACTGCTACAATTACGAAAACTTCGACGACATTAAAAACAACCCCGACATTGATGCAGTGTATGTAATTACACCCAATGCTTTGCATAAAGAGCAGGTGATTCGTGTGGCAAAAGCAGGTAAACATGTGATATGCGAAAAACCGATGTCTATCAACGCCAAAGAAGCCCAGGAAATGGTGGATGCCTGCAAAAAAGCCAATGTAAAATTGCTGGTGGGATATCGTATGCATTTCGAGCCAAAAACACTCGAAATTATACGAATGAGAAAGGACGGAGAGCTGGGTAAGGTTTTGTTCTTTCAGGGGTTATGTGGATTTAAGATTGGAGATCCAACTCAATGGCGTTTGAATAAAAAATTATCTGGTGGTGGCGCCATGATGGATATTGGTATTTACGCTATCAATGGTGCCCGTTATATGACAGGCGAAGATCCTATTTGGGTTACTGCGCAGGAAACTAAAACAGATACACAAAAATTTAGAGAAGGGATAGATGAAACCATCCAGTTTCAATTTGGATTTCCCGGTGGTGCGGTGGCAAGTTGCCTCTCAACTTACAACATGAATAATCTTGATAAGTTTTTTGTTAATGGGGAAAAAGGATGGGCGGAAATGCAGCCTTCTACAGGTTATGGCCCCATTAATGCCAAAACAAATAAAGGTGAAATAAACATTCCACATGTCACCCATCAAACCGTACAAATGGATGAAATGTGTGGCATTATTTTACAAGGGCAACAACCCATCGTACCCGTAGATGGTGAAGAGGGAGTCAAAGACCTCATTATAATTGATGCGATTTACCAGGCCATAAAATCAGGCAAAAAAGTAGCAATCAAATATTCGTAAATGGTTACCCATTCTTTTTAACAACTAAGTTCATTGCATGCTATAAATTCATCGTGAATGATGATATAAATCCTTGCATTACGCTTCCCTATCAAATGTTACATCATTCCACTGTATTGATGTTACAAATATTTATTAAGATGAGATGTCATTGGTGTCATTTGATTAAAAAGCTAAAGTGATAAATGGCAAAAGTAATGGTTGGCAAGAAGTAAAAAGGTACATCTTTAGGCAGCGGAGAAAACCATTAATAGTTTGAAGCAAGTAAACATAATGATCAGTTTTTATTCCCTTTCAGAGGGAGCACTTGGACAAATCCGGAATTCAATTCCGGATTTGTCCAAAATTAGTTTTACTTTCAATGTATGATACAGCGCTCAGCAGCAACAAGATTAACCAAGCTGGCAAACTCATTTAGAAGTGTTGCGGTGGTAGGGCCAAGACAAAGTGGTAAAACCACTCTTTGCAGAAATGCGTTTCCACAAAAGCCTTATGTTTCGCTGGAAAATCCTGATATACTCGAGTTTGCAAATGCCGACCCAAGAGGTTTTCTTTCTCAATATAAAAACGGCGCTATACTCGATGAAATACAAAGAGCGCCTCACCTGTTTTCTTATTTGCAGCAGATACTCGATGAAACAAAAAAGAAAGGGTTATTCATACTCACCGGGTCTAACAATTTTTTATTACAGGAGAATATTACACAAACGCTTTCAGGGAGAATTGCTTACCTGCAATTGCTGCCATTATCGCTTGAGGAATTAAAAAGTAGTAAAAAGTTAAAAGCAGATTACAAATGGCATATTTTAAGTGGAGGGTATCCCGAAGTAATTACAAAAAAGATACCCCCGGCAGACTGGTATGCAGGATATATAAATACTTATGTTGAAAGAGATGTAAGACAATTGAAAAACATCAGCAACCTTTCGCAGTTTATAAAATTACTTCGCTTATGTGCCGGTCGAACAGGGCAAATACTTAACCTCACATCTCTTTCTAACGATTGCGGCATAGACCAGAAAACTGTAGCTGCCTGGTTAAGTGTTTTGCAAAGCAGTTACATTATTTATTTATTAAAACCTTATCACGGCAATTTTAATAAACGGATTATAAAAACATCCAAGCTTTATTTTTACGACACCGGAGTTGCCTGTTCACTGCTGGGCATCACCCACGCAAAGCAAATTGCTACACATGCAGCAAAAGGCCCTCTGTTTGAAAATCTTATAGTTAGTGAATTGCTGAAGGAAAGATTTAATGCGGGTGCAGCAGATAACCTGTATTACTGGCGTGATAAAACAGGCAATGAAGTAGATATATTATTAGATAAGGCAGGCAAATTAACAGCACTGGAATTAAAAGCTGGCGAAACTGTATCGAACGATTTTTTTAAGGGCCTGGATTATTTTTCTTCATTAAATACCGGCAGTGTTCAAAAAATATTGGTTTATGGTGGCAAGCAAGAACAAAAAAGAAGCAGCGGTACTATTGTAAAACCGTGGAATAAATAATCGTTGAAACGGGCTTCTGCTAATAAAACACTGTAGCGGGGCTGGAGATGAAAACTTAATTATGAGACAGACAGATTGATTTTCCACTTTATGGTATCGGACAAATCCGGAATTCGATTCCGAATTTGTCCGAACGATGAATAGCTTGTAAACTTGTCAAAAACGAGTGAACATCAAACAATCTGGAATAAGTGTTATCAATTGCCATTTCCAAATCACCCGAATCCACCAACCTTCCAACCTGGTCCTCAGCCGATACTTAGTCCTGTGCAACATACTTATTCAGCCATCATATCCAATATAACTTCTAGTATGTTCTCAACATTTGGCTTGCTAAAATAATCACCGTCGCTGCCATACGATGGGCGGTGCTCCTGCCCTGTTATGGTACGTGGCGCAATGTCGAGCCATTTATATCCGCCCTGCTCTTCCATAACCTTATTCATCATAAATGCGGTAGCGCCACCCGGCACATCTTCATCTACAAAAACTATCCGGTTGGTATTTTTTAAAGACTCAACTATGGTATGGTTTATATCAAAGGGAAGTAAGGTTTGCACATCAATAATCTCGCAACTTACACCTCTGCTTTCAAGCATAGATACGGCTTCCTGTATCACCCTCAAAACAGAACCATAGGAGACAATGGTAATGTCGGTACCACTTTTAATTACTTCAGGTTTGCCCAATGGTACGGTATACTCCAATAAATTAGCGGGAAGTTTTTCCTTCAGCCGGTAACCATTTAAACACTCAATCATTAAAGCCGGATCGTTTGACTTGAGCAAGGTGTTATACATACCAATTGCCTGAACCATGTTACGGGGTACACATACATACATTCCGCGTAGCGAGTTGATGATCATTCCCATTGGTGAACCGCTATGCCAAATGCCCTCGAGTCTATGGCCACGACTGCGTACT
>JANPPB010000339.1:0-1926 GCA_031428295.1 Segetibacter sp.
TTCCCTAAAGTAATCGACATTGGATAATGATTGTTTGTACTTTGATTATAAATTGTAAATGAAGAATTGGGATTTTAATATTTATTAAGTTTAAGAGGCTGTCTTAGTTTGTAAAATGGAACCATAGCGGCACGGAGGCACAAAGAAAGCAAAGCGTAACGCTCCGTGATACTCCGTGTCCGATGCGTAGATGTAGTTCAACTTTTCTCATATCTTAAACGGGATATAAAAATTTTAGTGAGCATCTAAGGATGGCCGTTTTTACTTTTTACTTTTTACTTTTTACTTTTCATTTCCCCATAGCTTTAACTCCTTAAAAATTTTATATGCAAAAAGGTTATCCCATATTGTTAATGATTGCATTAACTACTTTCTTTTCGTGTAAGACTTCCGTTAAAACCGATATAAAGGGTGGCGACAGTACGGCAACAGTAACAGCAGCGCATCCCGCTTATATTATGCAGGGCAATATTTACGAAGTCAACATACGTCAGTATTCAAAGGAGGGCACCTTTAAAGCATTTGAAGCAAACCTGGACCGATTGAAAGAAATGGGAGTGCAGACACTTTGGTTTATGCCCATAACACCCATCAGCGAGGTTGATAAAAAAGGATCGTTAGGTAGCTACTATGCAGTTGCTGATTACACCGGTATTAATCCTGCTTATGGCACATTGCAAGACTGGAAAGACCTGGTAAATGCAGCTCATTCAAAGGGTTTAAAGGTTATAACAGATTGGGTTGCCAATCACACCGGTGCCGACCATCCATGGCTTAAAACGCATACTGATTTTTATGAGAAAGATAGTACGGGCAAACCGGCTTCAGCATTCGACTGGACCGATACCAGAAGCTTGAATTTTGACAACAAAGAGATGCGTGACAGCATGATTGCTTCCATGAAGTATTGGTTAAACGAAACCGGTATAGATGGTTTCAGGTGCGATGTGGCAGGCGAAGTGCCTGATGATTTTTGGAAACAATGCATTACTGAATTGAGGAAGGGAAAAGAAGTTTTAATGCTTGCAGAAGGTGATAAAGGCTCACTGCACACTGCCGGTTTTGATATTAGCTATGCATGGGATATGTTTCAAATGACTAAGAAAATTGCAAAAGGCGAACGGCCTGCTTTTGCAATCGACAGTATTAAAAATCAAAATGACACCGCTTTTCCGGCCAATGCATTACGCTTGTATTTTACGAGTCACCACGACGAAAATAGCTGGAACCAGGCCGACTATGGAACGATGCCCGGAGCCAGTCATGCACCATTTGCGGTGCTTACTCAAACCATGGTTCGGGGTATTCCTTTAATCTACAGTGGGCAGGAAGAACCCGTTTTGAGAAAAGTAGAATTTTTTGAAAAAGACCCGATTGCGTTTGGCAAATTTGGCAGGGCTAAATTTTACAGTACGTTGCTCCATTTACGCCAGAGCAACCCGGCCCTATCGGCTGATGCATCGTTTAAAAAAATAGTGGTAGGCGATGAGAAAGCAGTGTATGCATTTATTAGAGAAAAGGACGGAAAAAAAGTATTGGTCATTTTAAATTTATCGGCACAGCCACAAAGAATTAAAGTTACCAATGCCGGTTTTGATGGTGATCGTTACAATGTATTTATGGGTACCAAAGAACCATTAGAAAACAAAGAATGGCAATTGGAACCCTGGGGTTATGCTGTTTACGAATAAGGATATTAACAACAAGCATTCGTAGCCACCGGATATTCCGGTCCCAGGGCAATAAATCAAGAATGGATGAATGCAGGGGTGCCGGTAGTCCTAACAATGTACCCGTTATGCAAATGGTCTGGAAACTACAAGCTAAGCCACAGGCAATGGTAGTTGAGTTATTTGTAATATGGAGGTTAGGGCTTGCCAGCACAAACATAACAATACTAAAAGAAAGATTTATTTAACCTTACCT